>JBGPZR010000082.1:0-7672 GCA_041493845.1 Terriglobia bacterium
ATAGGGCTTCCACCATAGGAATACCCTATCGGTTTCGCACTGAATTCTCAATGCGCCCGCGCAAAAGTGTGTTAGGAACGTTACTCAGGTGCCGATGCCGCCGTCCATGGCCACAAAAAGTGCTAAGAGTCACCAATCAGGAACCACGAATCACCCTCGCTGCCTTACCACTGCCGAAACCTTCCCCCATTTTCCCGTGAACACAAAAGAATCGAGCGGCTTGCGTGACCGCGGCGCGTGTTCCTGTTCCCGCAACTTATCCGGCAAGGACGCCGGATCGCCCGGGTAACCAATCGCAAAACCAGCCACGGCTTCATATCCCTCGGGAATTCCGAAAATCTCGCGCGCTTTGTCGGGGAGGATCCCGGCCATCTGATGGATTTGCAGACCGAGCGCCGTTGCTTGCAGGGCGAGATTGGCAGCGGCCTGGCCCACATCATGAAACGCGTGGTTGTTCGGTGTGCCGTTGTGCTCGAATTTCATCCGCGCCACGCTCAGCGCGACCACCGGCGCACTCTTCGCCCAAGCCTGGTTGAACTCCACGAAGCAATCGAGAATTTTCTTGTAATTTTCCGAATCGTCTTTTGTGGCCACGATGAAGTACCACGGCTGCGCGTTGTACGATGACGCTGCCCACCGCGCCGCCTCGAACAGGCTTCGCAACTTCTCCGGTTCGACCGGCTGGCTGTCAAATGCTCGCGGGCTCCAGCGGTACCGGATCAGATCGTGGACCGGCGCCGACGTCTCCGCTGGCTTTTGTAAGGCTGTCATGATTCCTCCTTGAATTTACGCCAGATCAAAAAGCAATACTTCCGATGGGTCCTTTGCTTTCACGCGGACCTTGGTTTCCTTAGAAACAGCCGCGCCATCGCCCTGTTTAAGCTCTTTGCCGTTCAGACTCACCGTTCCGCGCGCAACCTGGACCCAGGCATGGCGTCCTGACTTCAGCGCGTGACTTGCCTCTGCGCCCTTATCGAGGCGCGCGATATAGAGGTTCGCATCCTGATGAATCGTGACCGGCGCATTCGGCCCGGCAACCAGACCGAATTTGCCGCGCAGTTCGGCGTCGGAGAATTCGAGCTGGTCATACCGAGGCTTCAAGCCGTTGCGCTTCGGCGTGATCCAGATTTGTAGCAGGTGTGCCGGCTTTGTCTGAGATGGATTGAACTCACTATGCATCACTCCTGTGCCTGCGGACATGTGCTGCAATTCGCCGGGGCGAATCACGGCGCCCGAGCCCATGCTGTCGCGATGCTCGAGCGAGCCGTCCAGCATCCATGTCAGAATTTCCATGTCGCGGTGAGGATGCATGCCAAAGCCTTTGCCAGGCGCCACGTGATCCTCATTGATTACGCGTAGCGAGCGGAACTGCACGTGTTCCGGGTCATAGTAGTCGGCAAACGAAAATGTGAACCGGCTATCGAGCCAACCGTGTTCCGCGTGCCCGCGCTCTTCACTTGGTCGAATCTGTATCATGTTCCTTCTCCCTCTTTCGTTGTTGTTCGCGCAATCTTTCGCCGCCCCGCCCGAGCTTCCGGCAGATGCGGCGCAGGCTCTCCTGCTCCCGTGGCTCAAGCACGCTCATTTCTTTCTTGATGGCCTGGGCGTGCTCAGGGAAAACGCCTTCGATCAGCTTCCGGCCCTGCGGCGTCAGGTGAATCACTATCATTCGGCGATCGTCCCTCTGGCGTTCCCGCCGCACCCAGCCGTGCTTTTCGAGATTATCCACCACGAGCGTGATGTTTCCGCCGCTCCGGAGCAGCTTTTGCCCAAGCATCCGCTGGCACATCGGCCCGAGGTGCAACAGCGTCTCGAGCACTCCAAATTGCCCCATGGTCAACCCGTTTCGCTCGAGCTCGGCGCTCATGCGTCCCAGCAGGGAATCAGACGCTCGCGCGAGATTGATATACGCATTCAGCGCCCGCAGGGTGTCCCGTCGCCCCTTGTAATGCGATGGCATAATGATTTAGGTGCTGCCTCTCCTCTTCGGAAATCCGATCCATTCAATCTTAAACGATCCACCGGTTTCCCTCTCCAGCATATTCGTTTAACATTAAACAATTAGATGTGCCGGGCCGGGAAAGGATTCAACTGCGCGGAGTCACGGCTTCTGCGTGGGACGCAACAGAACTTCGCTGACAAAACTTTGGGGCGCTTGCGTGACGATCATTTCCACCACGTGGGCTATGTCTTCAGGCTGCAACATCTTGGCGGGGTCCTTCCCCGCGTGCGGCGAAAAATCCGTCGCCACCGAGCCCGGGCATATCGCGCTCACCCGGATGCCGTAGGGGCGCAGGTCTTCTGCCATGCACTCCGTGAGGCCGAGCAATCCCCATTTCGATGCGCAGTAAATTCCGCCCCCCGCGAACGCATTTTTCCCTGCCAGCGAGGCAATATTGATGATGTGGCCGCTGCGGCGTTCGATCATTCCGGGTGCGACGGCTTTGCTCGCCAGGAACACAGACTTCAAATTGGTGTCCAATACTGCTTCCCAAATCGATTCATCGGCCTGGTGGGTGGGCCCGAAATAGCCTATGCCGGCGTTGTTCACCAGGATCTCAATTGGGCCGAGTGACTGCTCTGTTTTTGCCACCAGGGAGGCAACGTCGTGTGCGCGAGTGACGTCCGCGGGCACGGCGAGAGCGCTTGCACCCTCGCGCTGAAGTTCGCTTGCGGCGCGTTCGAGCTTTTTCGCGTCACGCGCGCAGAGGCTGACCTTCGCTCCGAGGCGTCCGAGGCTCCGTGCGATGGCGAGGCCGATGCCGCGGCTCGCGCCGGTGACCAGTGCGACTTTTCCTTCGAGAGGCCTCTTTTCGCTCATGGGGCGGTTTCGTTGAGGCGACACATCGCCTCTATTCACCATCTTATCATCTACCTGCCAGGGTCAAGAGGCTGGCGGTAGCGATTGCAATTCGGTCCAACAGGTGGATTAAGCCTTGCGCCCTTGCGATGCATTCCCTATAATCCCGAAGATTTTGTATTTTGTGTTAGCCCGCAGGGGTTGTGGCCTGCATTTGACCGCTTGCCCGCATTGAAACTGGCCCAGGAGGCAGGGAAGAGATGATGCGACAGCGCTTGACCATGAAGGGAATATTGTTGATTGCTCTGGTCGTGTTGGGTCTTCCGGCACGGCCGGCTGCCGCACAGGACCAGCAACAAGATTCGTCGAAGCAGCCATACACGATGGCGGAATATAACGCCTTCCAAACGGCCAATGCGGAAACAAAGCCCGATGCCCGGATTAAGCTGCTCGATGATTTCGTCACCAAATTTCCGAACTCGACTCTGATGCAATACGTCTATGCGCTCTACTACCCCGCCTACACACAGCTGAAAAATTATCCGAAGGCCTTGGACTACACCGACAAGCTCGTTGTCCTGGGTGACAAGGCGGATCCGCTGGCACGGCTCCAGGCAATTCAGGCCCGCGTTCAGTTGTTCCCCTTTGTGTATGACGCCAAGAAGCCCGATGCGCACGATCAGCTCGTAAAAGAACGAGACGCCGCTCTGCTCGGTATCAAGCTGCTCCAGGACCTCAAGAAGCCGAAGGATTCCACTTTGACGGATGCGCAGTTTGCAGATCAGAAGAAGCCTGGCATCGCATTATTCTACGGTGCCGCCGGGTTTGCTGACCTCCAGTTGAAGGACTATCCCGCCGCGGCGGAAGCTTTCAAGGCCGCGCTCGCAATTAAATCGGATGATGCGGTCAGTTGGTACCGGCTTGGCATTGCTTATCTCGAGATGAAGCCACCCCAATCCATGGATGGATTCTGGGCGCTGGCGAAGGCCATCAACCTGAAGATCCAGAGCGATGCACAAGTAAAAGAATATCTCCGGAAGCAAATCCTGGCGTACGAGCAGACCCTGTGCGACAGCCTTGCGGACGCGCAGTTGAATGAACTCCTCCAGCTTGCAGCCGGTGCGACGGAGCGTCCGGCGACATACAGCATCCCAAGCGCAGACGATCTCAACAAGATTCGGCAGTCAAGCAACATTTTGACACTGATCACGGATCTGAAAGCCGGCGGCGACAAGGCGAAGATGACCTGGTTGGCACTCTGCGGCGCCGAGTTTCCGGAGGTTGTAGGCAAGGTGATTGAAGTGAAGCCCGGCACCGATTTCGTCGAGCTATTCCTCTTCACCGGAGCAACGCCGGAAGAGATTCAGGCAGCGACGAAAGCAAATCTGGACGTGAAGGTGGTGGGACAGCCGGATGCCAGCCGTTTGCAGAAGGACGACGGGGTTCGCTTCAGCGGGACGCTCGCCAGCTATGATCCCGACCCGGCGTTTATGCTGCACTGGGACAAGGCCAAGGTGAACCCGGAAGACATCCCGGCGGAAAAGGCTGCGCCTGGCAAGCACGCGCCGCACAAAGTAGCGCCGAAGAAGCCCGCGGGAAAGCAGTAGACGCTTCTGAGATTTACAGAAAAATGGCCGGTCCGGAAACGGGCCGGCCATTTTTATTTTTGGCGGTCGCGCTTCTTGAAGATCCTACGAAATTTCATCGACGGGAAGCCGCAAATGAATTGAGCCCAGTGAAGCCGCACGCTATGAGCGGCGCCAGGTGTGGTCGAGCTTGTATTCGTCCACCTTGCGGCTGAGAGTGTTGCGATGAATGCCAAGGACCTTGGCGGCGCGGGATTGGTTTCCGTTCTGGTGCTCCAGCACACGTTTGATGAACTTCTTCTCGAACTCGGTCACCGCTTCTTCGAGGTGGATGCCACGCTCCACCATCATTCCCACGAGCGATTCCAATTGATCTTTCACGATTGCACGCTCCGGACCGACACTTCATGGGACTGAGCCTTGGCTAAACTTGTGTACGCAACAACGCGCATTGGGCCCGAGTCCCGCCCCGAATGGCGGAGCTCTGTCAGTCGAGTACGTGTCCAGTGATGCGCTGATACGCTTCTCGATATTTGTCTCGCGTTCTGGCGACAACGTCTGGAGGAAGAGCCGGCGCCGGCGGCTGCTTGTTCCATCCAATGCGCTCGAGATAATCGCGGACATACTGCTTGTCGAAGGAAGGCTGAGTCCTGCCGGGGGCGTATTGATCGCCGGGCCAGAAGCGCGAGGAATCGGGTGTGAGTGCCTCGTCAATCCAAATGAACTGCTCGCCGATGAGGCCGAATTCAAATTTGGTGTCGGCGATGATGATACCGCGCGCGGCCGCGTATTCGGCGGCGCGGCGGTAGATGGCAAGGCTTGTCTCGCGCAGGCGCTCGGCCAGCGGGCGGCCGATACGCGCGACGGTCTCCTCGAAGGGAATGTTTTCGTCGTGGCCCGTGATGGCTTTTGTCGAAGGCGTGAAAATCGGCTCGGGCAAGCGGTCGGATTCGCGCAGGCCAGCGGTCAGCGGTATGCCGCACACGGCCCCGGTCTTCTGATATTCCTTCCAGCCGGAGCCGGAGAGATATCCGCGCACGACGCATTCGATAGGAATAGGCTCCGTGCGACGCACCAGCATTGCGCGGCCATCGAGCGAATCGCGGTAGGGCGCAAGCTCTCCTGAGAAATCCTTCGCCGAGATCACGTGGTGCGGAACGATATCGGCCAACTTCTCAAACCAGAACATTGAAAGCTGCGTCAACACGCGTCCTTTGTCCGGAATCGGCGTCGGTAGCACCACGTCAAAGGCTGAGAGGCGATCAGTCGCGACGATCAGCAGGCGGTCACCGAGCTCATAGATGTCGCGCACCTTGCCGCGAGCACGGAGCTTGAGGCCTGGAAAATCAGTTTGCGAAACGACGGGACTCATTTTTGGAGACGCCACGGACAATCTTTCCTCGCAGGGTGGCGGTCATTCTAGCGCAGCGCGCCGAGTTGTCAATCGCTAAGAAGGTGTGACGGACGAATGAAACGTGCTGAAGAGCGGCTTGAGTGACAAGGAACAAAAAGAAGAAGAACTGGCGGGACACCCTTCCCGCCGCGGCGGGCTGAGGACAAGCCAGCGGTGCGATAACAAGATGCAGGCTCCCCGGCCGGGCTTGAGTGATTGCACCGCGTGTCGGGTGCCCGAACGCTACGCCGCGTTGCTGGCAGCTTTGGAGGTGGCAACCTCGACAGCTTCTTCCCATTTGACAGAGACGAGCTTGGAGACGCCGGGCTCCTGCATGGTCACGCCGTAGAGCACGGAACCCATCTCCATGGTCTTGCGATTGTGCGTGACGACAATGAACTGCGTCTGGCCGCACATATCCGCCAGCAACTTGTTGAAGCGGCCCACGTTCGCTTCGTCGAGTGGCGCGTCCACTTCGTCGAGGATGCAAAAGGGGCTCGGCTGGTAACGGAAGACGGCGATCAGGAGCGCCAGCGCGGTGAGCGCCTTTTCGCCGCCGGAGAGTAGCAGAATATTTTGGAGACGTTTTCCAGGCGGCTGCGCGACGATATCAATGCCGGCTTCGCCGGAGCTATCCGGCTCGCTTAGCCGCATCTCGCCGTGGCCACCACCAAACAGCGACTGGAACGCGACGGCGAAATGCGTGTTGATGAAGTTGAAGGCTTCCTCGAATTTCTGGCGCGAGACCTGGTCGAGTTCATTGATGGTGAGCTGGGTATTTTCGATCGATTGCACCAGGTCGTCGCGCTCGCGGCGGAGGAAGCTTTCGCGCTCTTCGCACTCCTTGTATTCCTCGAGCGCCATCATGTTCACGGGACCCATGGCTTCGACGCGCGCCTTCAATTCGTTGTAGCTGGTTTCAGCGGCGACCAGATCTTCGCCGACAAGCAGTTGCGATTCCTGCGCCATCAGCTCTTCGGGCTGGGCATTCAACTCGGCGACGCAGGTCTGGCGGAGATAATCGCGGTCGGCATCGTTGCGGGCCTTTTCGATCTGGAGTTGGCTGCGCTCGGCACGCAACTCATCGAGCGAGGTGCGCTTCCCACGCAGTGATTCGTCAAGCTGCCCGGCGCGGGAACGCGCTTCATCCCATTCCTTTTCGAGTGCGGCTTTTTGGTCTTCCAGGCGGGCTTTTTCCTTTCTCAGATCCTCGGCCTGAAGCGCGAGCTGTTCGCAGGATGATTCCAGCTCGGCTTTCTCCTGCGAGAGCGCGGCATGCTGTTGCTGCAGAGACTGCAAGCGTTCGCCGGCCTGAGAAACTTCTTCGGAGAGGCGCTTCTCGATGGATTGGGCGCTCGCCAGGCGTTCCGACATCGTAGCAAGTTCCTCGCGGCGTGCAACCACACGGTCTTGCAGCAACTGGAAATCTTGGCGCAGCCGGGCCAGAGTCTCGCTGGCTTCGGCCGCCTCGGCTTCTGCAGCGGCGCGCGAACGAAGAGCCTCGGCATGCTCCCGGCGCGCCTGGTCGACACGGGCACGCGCGGCGCTGGCCTCTGCGTGCAGCCAGGCGATTTCCTCGCGCTCTGTGGCGAGCTGTTGTTCCACGCGACGGTGTTCAGAGCGTGCCTGGTCACGTGTGTGGATGGCGGCAACAAATGATTTTTCGGCTTCCAAGTGCTGGGCCAAGGCTGTCGCGACCTCAGCCTCGCCGGCCGCAATCTCCATCTCCAGCCGCGTGAGTTCTTTCTGCTGGTCGCGCGCGACAACCTCACGCCGCGGGGCTTCCGATTCATGCTGGCGAAGCTCGCGCTTCACCGCGAGCGGCCCGGCGTCGCCCTGGCGGCCCCCGGTGACCATCCGGCCGTGGTAGCAGGTTCCTTCGGGCGTCAGATA
>JBGPZR010000170.1:0-5296 GCA_041493845.1 Terriglobia bacterium
AAGAAAATGGAAAAGGGAATATAGAAAAACCAAAACAGAAAACAGGGTTACTCGGCGTTCTCTGCGGCTCGGCGGTGGATTCTGCTTTTTTTACAGATGCGCATGCAGAAACGCAATGGCGCGGCGCCAGGAATCGGCATTTGCTTCGGCATCGGCGGGAGCGGTGCCGCCGAAAGAAAATCGCGCGTTGCGCAGATGGCGATTGCGCGATTGGCGCGAGGTGGTGGGGAGATAGGGATAGCGCAGCATGTGACCGGCGCGCGGATAATTCCGATATTCGACGGCGTGCGGGAAGCAATGATCCGTCAAGCGCACGAGGATGGCTTCGCACATTTCTGTGGCGGGCCAGACGTGGTCTTCGCCGCCGGAGACAAGCATGATCGGCCCGCGTATCTGCTCGACAGGAATCGCCGCGCGCGCGACGGCTTCACGATTGCGCAAGCCCGCGCGAAACAGATTGCGAAACATCACCGGGCGCCGCGCCACGGCGACTGGCACAGCAGAGCGCAGCATGAAGCTGCGCAGCGGCAGCGGCGCGAAGGGCACCGGCTCGTCGCGCCAGGTCCAGGAGGGAATGATTTCGCCGGTTGCGTTGTCGCGCCCGCCCGCGGCCCAGGCCACGCTGCTGGGTGCATAGGCGACGATGACGCGAATCTGTGGAAACTTTGTGCCGAGCAGCAGCGCGAGTTCAGCGCCACGGGAGACGCCGAGCGCGCCGATGCGTTCCACATCCAATTCCGGATGCGAGGCGAGCCAGGCGAGCGCCGCCTCGAAATAATCGAGCGGGATGCGATGCAGCCACGCGGGCAGCGGCGGAATTCCGAAGTAGGCGAGCGCGAGGGTGGCAAAGCCGTGACGCGAAAGAGTCGCGGCCTTGTCGAGATCGAACCCGCCGCCTGAGCCACTGAGGACGATGATGACGGGGTGCGGGCCGCGCCCTGGTGGAATAAACAGGCGGCCAACGTGACCAGACTCATGCGCCCGGACGTTGCCCGTGAGATTGTTGCCGATGTTCAAATCACGCGCTTCCGTGCCCGGCGCGAGAAAATTTCTTTCGAGTTCGGCCGACGCGGTGATGCAGCCGTCCAGTTCGGCTTCGAGCGACACGCGATTCAGCGACACGCCCTTTTTCGCAAACGTGGAGTGGCCGTTTGCGTGCGGGTCATCGAGCCGCATGGACCACAGCAATCCCATCGAGGAAGCGCCGTGGTAGCTGCCACCGCGGGATTCCTGCGCAGCCGTGTCCACGCCTCCGGATTCATCCGCGCGGAATTGTGCGCGGGAATGCCAGCGCCGGCCGCCGTCATCTTCGGTGGCCGCGCGAAGGATCACCGGCTGATGCGGGCGCAAGCCGCGGACACAAATGCGAACTTCTTCGTCCACAAAAGCGGGATTCGGCGAAATCTCGAGGCGGATGATATGAGCGGGTGAAGTGCTGTGAGCGATGGGAGTCACCTGAATGTTGCGAGCGATTGTTTATAGCACATCTCGTTCTGAGGGCGGCGACTGTGCGCCGCACATTCGACATCGGCGTGCAGATTCTCATAAAATGTGTGGCGAATTTCCGAGGAGGGGCGATGCCATACGTACAGGTGACGTGGGTTGCGGGACGGACAGCCGAACAAAAAAGAAAACTCGCGGAACGCATCACGCAAGCGCTGATCGAGGATGGCCGCGCGAAACGCGAAAACATCCAGGTGACATTTGTGGATTTGCCGCCGACGGATTACGCGGAGGCTGGCGTCACGGTCGCTGATCAAAAGCGCACGCCATAAGCCGCGCCATCAGGCTGCAGGATTTTCAGGGCGCGGGCCGGACTTCCATGGTCTGATCCACGGCCCAATTGGTGCAGCCAGGGCTGGTCGCGGCAGGGCAGCGTGCGATGGCGCGAAATCCATCGGAGGACGTTTCGACATCGTAGGTATAGCCCTCGCGGCCGGACTTGATCATGGTCATCGCGCCGCCGGACGTGAGCTGGTCGAGCGAAGCATAGGAGCCGTGCTCGGCCTGGTAGGCGCGCTCCGCTTGTGCGATGGCGATCAAATCATTTTTGACGCCGACGACATTGATGGCCTGTGCGGGCGAGCCCGTTCCTGTGGACTGCAGGTGCGAAAAATATAGTTTGTAGCTCAGCGCGACAATCACCACCACAATCAGAAGGCCGATCACTCTACCCATGAGCACCTCTGCGCGCCGCTGATTTGGCTTTTCGCTGCTGGCTCCAGTACCACCAGGCACATTTCTCCGCGGGCAGATTTGAATTGCGCGCCTGGGCCACGGCGGCGGAAAACACGTCGAGGCAGCAGGGATCTTCGCGGCGTCCGCGCAGGCGGCACAGCTTGCTGTAGAGCGACTCCGGCTTGGCGCGCGCCAACTGCGCGACGCTGCGCACGCCGAGCGAATGGAGCGCGCGAACGGTGGCAGGGCCGACGGAGATGAGATCGATCAATTCGCGGCCGCCGTTCCGCGCGGGGCTGTGCGATTTCCTGCCGATCAACGCGCTTTTTCTTTTCATACAGGCCGAGCTTACATCCGCGGGCCGCTTGCCGCAATACTTGCGCCAGGCAATCTTTTCGGTGCCGTGTGCGTCTAAATACAGTCGGTTCCGCAAGACCGGGCCTGCGGGACTTTGATAGAAAAAGCTGGCGTTGTTTGACACCCGTGCGCAGCGTCTAGGATACTTGAAACTTCGCTTACGGCTTCCGGGCACTACGCGCAGTGCATCCCCAAGAATGGGAGCAATCAAGAATGAGGAAATGGATGCGGTCGAGTGTGGTCATATTATTCACGGCAGCGATTGCCGCGCCTCTACCGGCGCAAGAAAAATCGCCGGAAATCCGTCCGCCGAAGCTTGAATTCACAACGCACAAGCTTGCAAATGGCCTGCAGGTGATCCTGCTCGAAGAGCATGAAGTGCCGGTGATCAATCTTCAGGTGTGGTACCACGTGGGCGGAAAGGATGAGCAGCCCGGACGCACCGGGTTTGCGCACCTTTTCGAGCATTTGATGTTCAAGGGATCGGCGCACGTGGGCACGGATGAGCATTCCCGCATCATCGAAGCCATCGGCGGATTCGACAACGCCAGCACGTACGACGACTACACAAATTACTTCGAGACGTTTCCCAGCAATTATCTGGAGCGGGTGATCTGGCTCGAGGCCGACCGCATGGGCAGCCTCAACGTGGATGAAGCCAATTTCAAATCCGAGCGCGAGGTGGTGAAGGAAGAGCTGCGGGTGCGTGTCGAAAATCAACCCTACGGCCATCTCGAACAGGATCTCCGCGCGGCTGCGTTCACCGTTCACGGCTATCACCACACGGCCATCGGGAGCAAAGAAGATCTGGACCGAGCGACGCTCGAGGACGTCCGCGCTTTCTTCAATACATTTTACAAGCCGAACAACGCCACGCTGATCATCGTCGGAGATTTCAATTCCGCCCAAGCCCTCGAATGGGCGGAAAAATATTTCGAAGGTATCCCGGCATCGGCAGGGCCCATTCCGCGGCGCGATACGCCCGAGCCTCCGCAGACGGAAGAACGCATCGTGAAGAAATCGTATTCGAACACGCCGCTCCCCGCGGTGGTGATCGGCTACAAGGTGCCGGCGCGGTTCAGTCCGGACGCCTACCCGCTCGATCTGGCCTCGAACATTCTCGCCGGGGGAGAAAGCAGCCGGCTTTACCAGACGCTGGTGTACAAGGAGCAGATTGCCGTGCAGTCCGCGGGCTTCGGAAATTTTACCGAGGACCCCAATCTTTTCTGGGCCTACGCGATCATGAATCAGGGGCACACGGCGGAAGAAGGCGAGAAAGCCGTGGTGGCCGTTCTCGACGAATTGAAAGCCGAGCCGGTGGGAGCGAGGGAGCTCGAGAAAGCGAAGAACCAGGAAATATCCGGGTTCATTCTCGGGCGCGACACGGATGAATCGAAAGCCGTAGCGCTGGGCGCTGCCGCTGTGGTCGGCAAGAATCCTGATCTGGTGAATACCGAGCTCGACCAGTATCTGAAAAACACAGCGGCGGACCTGCAGCGCGTGGCGAAGGAATACTTTGTGCCACAGCGCTCGACCGTGCTGATCGTCACGCCCGCACCACCCGCTCAATAAAAGGCCCGGCACAGAAACCCATTCGAGGAGCCATGATGAAACGCGCAATCAAACGATGGATTTTTCTTCTCGCGACATTCGCGCTGGTTGGAGCGGCTGCGATGGCGCAGCAGCCCGCTCCGGCGCCAGCAGCGGGCCAATCGAAAGAGGCGCAGCCGGATCAGAAAAACGGAACAGGAGTGGTTCCGCCGGGTGTGAAGCTGGCGCCGGAAATGCCGGGGCCGGGAGCTCCGAAGCGATTTCAGTTTCCGAAAGCGGCTACAAAGACGCTCGGGAACGGGCTGCGCGTATTCGTCATCAGCGATCATCGCGAGCCAGCGGTTACGGCGCGGCTCGTAATTCTTTCGGCCGGAAGCATCGAAGATCCGGAGGCGATGCCCGGCGTGGCGGAGATGACGGCGGGGATGCTGACGCAAGGAACGGGAAAGCGGTCAGCCAAGGAAATTGCGGAGGCCATCGATTTCGTCGGCGGCTCGTTGAACGCTTCCGCGGGGAAGGATTCGACGACGGTAACGCTGGATGTGGTGAAAAAAGATTTGAACACCGGCCTCGATTTAATGGCGGACGTGGTGTTGCATCCAGCGTTCAGCGCGGAAGAACTCGATCGCCAGCGCCAGCAGTTGCTCTCGAATCTGACGGTGCAGTATTCCGACCCTCAGTATCTGGCGTCGGTGGTCTTTGCGCGCATCGTGTATGGCGGCTCGCCCTATGGCTGGCCGGGCGAGGGAACGCCGGAGACGGTGAAGAAACTCCAGCACGATCAGCTTGTGAAATTCCACGACGCGAACTACGCGCCGAATCAGACGCTGCTCGGTTTCGCGGGCGACATCACTCCGGAGGAGGCGTTCGCTGTCGCGGAGAAGTATTTCGGTGGCTGGCAAAAAGTAAGTGTGGCAGCAACCGCGCCCGCGACGCCGGCTGAGGTGTCTGGCCAGCATATTTGGCTGGTGGACAAGCCGGACGCCGTGCAAACGCAGATTCGCCTCGGGCGGATTGGCATCCGGCGCGCCGACCCGGACTACATTCCGCTGCAAGTGACCAACCGCATTTTCGGCGGCGGTTACAATAGCCGCTTGAACACAGAAGTCCGCGTCAACAAAGGGCTGACGTACGGCGCGTTTTCCACCGTCAGCCCGCATCGCTACACAGGTGCGCTCACGGTCGGAACATACACGCGAACGGAGAAGAC
>JBGPZR010000104.1:0-7096 GCA_041493845.1 Terriglobia bacterium
CGATCCTGGTCTTGCTCCAAACGGATCTTGGTGTGGGAAAAGACACAGACCGCGCGCCATTCCTCCTCAATCAATGGTTTTTGGGTGGAATCATCGTGGGGTTTGGCACACTGGTGCGGCCCGAAACACCCCTGCTGCTCGTGGCCGCCGCGCTGGTTCTCGCCGCCAAGTGGTGGCGGCCGCAAGACTGGATGAAGCTGGTGCGCGCGGGCGTTCTGATGGGGGTGGGCCTCCTGCTGCCGCTTCTCCCGTGGGCCACGCGCAATTGGAGCACGCTCCACGAGATACAATTCCTTGCCCCGCGCTATAGCGAGCTGCCCGGCGAATACACGCCGCTGGGATTCATTTCCTGGACGAACACCTGGCTGTGGCGCGTCCGCGATGTGTATCTGGTCGCCTGGAAATTGGACGCGGAAGAGATCCCCCTAGACAACATTCCCGCCCCGGCATTCGACTCACCAGAGGAGAGAGAGAGCGTCGCCGGTCTGCTCGACCAGTACAACGAAACACTGACGATGGTGCCGGAACTCGACACGCAGTTTCGCGAGGTCGCGCGCGAGCGGACCCGGCAGCATCCGCTGCGCACCTGCGTCACGATTCCTCTTCTCCGCTCTCTCACGCTGTGGTTTTCGCCGCGCACCGAGCTGCTGCCCTATTCCGGCTATCTGCTGCCGCTCGGCGACGAATGGCGCGACGATCGCAGAGATTTCGTCGTGACGCTCACCTTAGCTTTGGTGAACGCAATCTATCTACCGCTTGCGCTCGCCGGTGCGTGGCTGGCGCGCCAGCGTCCGGGCTGGGCACTGCTGATTGCATTTATTCTCGTGCGCACGGCTTTCGTCGTGTATTTCGTCGACACGCCGGAGCCGCGCTACGTCCTCGAATGTTTCCCGGCGTTGATTGTGCTTGCCGCACAAACCTTTGCAGGGTGGCGTCAGCTTTCCTCGACCGGTTCGGGATGAATGGTCAGCCGGAAAATCTGGGGAAAGCGCTCTTTGACGCGGTCTTCGAGCGCGGCAGTAATATCGTGAACTTCCGTGACGGGCAGGCTGCCATCCATGGCGCAATGGCAGGAGACCAGTATCTTGTGGTCCACGCTGCGGACGTGCACGTCGTGGCAATCCACCAGCTCGTGATACTCGGACTGAAGTGAATTCAGAAAATCCTGGACCGAGCGCGAGAGATCTTTCATCTCCTCCGCGCCGGCTATCCGCGTGCCGAGCGGCTCGATGTGGATATTGACGCGCGCGCGAGGGTCGGTGGCGCGGCGAATATCCTCCTCGAGTTCAGTAGCGCTGCGATGCGCTTCGCGCAAGCTTGAGCCCTCATTCACCTCGAGATGCAGCTCGATGAAGAGGCGGCCGTCGAACTGGTGCGCGGATAATTCGTGCACGGCCAGGCCACGGCGCTGGGCGACGGCGCGAATTTTCTCGAACAGATCTTCATCGCTGCGGGCGCGCGGCTCGACGTGGACGACTACATCAGCCGGCACGATTTGCCCGATGCGCCGCTCGATTGCGTCGCTGGCCGCATGCGCCTGCTCGAGACTCGAGGTGCGCGGCACGCTGATGGTGACGTCCACGAAGTAGCGCTGGCCCGCGCGGCGCACTCGGACGCGCTCGGTCTGCAGCACGCCTTCCGTCTGATCCACGGCGCTGGCGATTTGTTCACGCAAACCGCTGGGGGCCACGTCCAGCAGCGCGTCCACGGTTTTCTTGCCGAGCCGCGACCCGATCCAAATGATGACGCCGGCCACGCCCAGCGCAGCGATCGCGTCGAGCGTCCCCAGCCACTCGATTCCAAATTTCATCCCGATCCACGCGCCGGTGATCCCCAGAATCACCACCAGAGTGCTCCAGACGTCCGTGGAAAAATGCAGCGCATCGGCTTCCAGCGCCTCGCTGGGATATTTTCGCGCCACGCGGTTCAGCGCACGCGCCCGGAAAAAATCAACGCCCATTCCCAGCGCGAGGATGAAGATGGCCGTGAGGCTCGGATGAATGTGGGCCGTGTGGAACACGAGGCGCTGAAACGCTTCCCAGATGATGTAGATCGCCGTCAGCAGCAGCAGGCCTGTCTCCACAAATGCCGAGAAGCTCTCCACTTTTCCGTGGCCGTAGAGATGCTGCGCGTCCGCGGGCTTGTCCGCCACGACGATGGAAAGATAAGTAATGATCGCGGCGACGAAATCGAGAATGGAGTGCAACGCTTCGGACAAGATGCCGAGGCTGCCGGTAAGCACGGCGAGAAATACCTTCAGTGACACGAGCACGACGGCGGAGCCGACGGAAGCAAGCGCCGCCAGGCGTTTTTCGCGAGTGGCCTCTTCGAGTGTCTCCGCCATGGCTCGGGCGATTATACGCTGGCGCGGCAGTGGGCAAAGTGCCGCCGGGAATATTCCCGCCGGGCGGCTGTTTTCCGCACACACGTGCAGATTCCTTCTCGGCGGCCTTTGGTGCGGCCTGCAGAATATTTTCTGGGGAACGTTCAACGCTCCACACATTTCCTCCGTAGCCAAAGCCAGCCGAAGAAATCCGCCGCGGGAAGAATTGTGCGGGAATTTGTGCGCGCGATTACCGGAACGGGGGCGCCGGAACCAGCGGGAGGCGGCGCGGCTCGCCGTGGAAGCCGCGAATCTCCACTTCCTCGAGCAAGAGCGAAGGCGCGATGACGGAGCTGGGAATCCCGCCCTGCGCGGCGCCGAACGCGCCGAGCGCTGTCCCGGCAAACCCTCCGGCAGGATTTTGCATATAGCTGAACACGGCGGGATCGTCGCCAATGCCAAGGAGGTTTCGCATCGAGCGCAGCGTAAGCCCTTCGATGCGGCCGCCGCGCGCCAACTCTTCGCGGCCGTCGGCCACATAGACGCGGTAAAGCAGCAGCGGCATCCGCTCGCCGGTTGCAATTCCCCCGGCAATCCCGCCGATAAACTCCGAAAAATCTTCCTGGCGGACCGAAGAGAGCGCGGGATTGTCCATGCGTTTCACTTCGATGCACCATTCGTGGCCGTCGGCGCGGCAGGCATCCAGAAACTTCTTGCGCAGGCCGGCGGAATTCAGCGCGTCACTCGACTGAAGGAAAAGATTGCTGCTGAGCGGCTGCGGCGTGGATAGGTTGGCGGAGCGCGCGTGGCCGTTGGAAGCCTGGAATTCCGGGCCAGGGCGCCGCGACATCAGTAAATTTTTCAAGACGCCATTCTCAACCATCGAGACGCGCTGCCCCTTCACGCCATCCTCATCTGCTTCGTAATTTCCCGGCAGCCATTGGCCCTGATATTCCTTGAGCGTGGGATCATCCACCAGCGTCACACTGGGTGGAAGCACACGCGTGCCCACGCGCCCGGACCATTCGGTCCGCCCGCCCATCCGCTCCATGATCTGATCGAAGGCCCGCATCATGGAAAGCGGCGGGCGCGCGCCGGAAAGTGACGGGGCAAGCACCTGCGCGAGCGCGGAGCCGGCCGCGCGCGCGTCGAAAAGCATTGGGCCGCTGTAGTCGGGCACGAGCGGGCTGGCGCGAAGCTCCATCAGTTCAGTGCCCGCTTGCGCCACCGCTTTTCCGGCCGTCGCCGCATCCGGCAGATCCGCTGGACGCGCCACGTACATCGAATAAAAATTATGCAGCGGCATGCCGTCGCTGGCCTGCGTATCCAGCGCCACTTCGATGGCCGCCAGGCTTCGCGAAGTGCGGACGGTGGTCCCCTCGCTGTTCATCAAATAGGTGGTGGCGTAAATCAGATGGTAATTCACGCGCGAGCCGTACAGTTGCGGGAAATTCCGCAGCACGGCGGAGGCAGTCCGCGCTTCGTCTTCCCAGTGGCGCGTGGTCCAGTCGGGCTGCAGGCGCGGGTCCAATTTCACAAGCATCGGCGCTTGCGAGAAGTCATCAATCTCAGGCGGCTTGGTCAGGCTACGAAGGAAGGCTTGCTTCAGCGACATCTGCGTCGCGGCTTCTTTATATGCCTGGTCGGTGGCCAGCCACAAATCCTGGCGTAGCGAATTATAGTCGCCGTCAATGCCTACTTGACCGGCGGAGCCGAGAAAACCCTGGAAGCCGTCTTCGCTGATGAAATTCGAGCTGTCTAAATGGTAGTCGCCGACGCGCACGTTAACGTCCATGAAGCGGCTGCGTGTGGCGGTGCTCGAGACCAGCGTACCAAAGGTAGCCGTCACGCTGCGTTCATCGAGATCGAGCAGACGGTATTCGATGTAAAAAGGTTTTTCAACACCCTCGAGCTGCAGCCGGTTGCGGGAACGCTCGAGCTCATCGTGCATGGCGCGCAACGTCTGATCGCTGTCAGCCGGGGCCGCCGCCTGTCCCGGCGCTGGAGTGGGAGCCGGAGCATGCTTCGAATGCGCAGGCGCAGCCGCGAGTGGAAACGCTAGCGCTGCAAACGCCGCGATGATCGCCAGTTTCCTCACGGGTTTTGCGCCTTTGCTTCCGGATCGTGTGCCGGCGACGGCAGGATCGGCGGCTTGTCGGTCGCCGTCTGCTTTTTCTGCACTTCCATTTCGGAAATCAAGATGGCCGGGGCCACCGCCGACACCGGCACGGACCCGGATTCAGCGCCGCAATACCCGTTGAAGATGTCGGGCTTGTCGCCGGTGGCCACAATTTTTGTGAGCGAAACCAGCGGCGTGCCGACAATGTCCACGCCGCGAACAAGCTGGTCGGGACGGCCGTCGGGGAAAACTTTGTAAACAACCAGCGGGAGCACCTGGAAAGCCTGCGGCTGGCCGCGGCCTGTGAACGTGAACCCGCCGGCGATGTCGTCAATCAGCAGCCCGAACGGTTTTCCCTGCGCCTTGATCAACTCGATCAGTCTTTGCCGGAGCTGGGCATCCGTTACCGCTCGCGTGCTCGAGACGATCAGATTTCCCTGACGCGCCACCGGAACAAAACCGAGCTGGCGGCGCCCATGTCCATTCGAGTGCGGACCTGTCACCAGCGGCGAGCGCGACATGAGAAAAGTTTTCAGCATGCCGTGGTCCACCAGCAGCACGTTCTGCCCCGGAACACCTTCGTCATCGAAAGCATAATTTCCCAGCAGCATCTGGCCGCCGAGTTGCGTTTCGGTCGGATCGTCCTTGATCGAGAGGAATTCAGGCAGAATTTTTTCCCCGATCTTGCTCGTAAATGTCTGGCCTTCGTTGATGTCCTTCTGCCGGAATCCTTCGGCGCGATGGCCGAAAACTTCGTGGAAGAAAACGGCGGCGGCGCGCCCGGTGAGCAGCGCCGGCCCGGCGTAGGGATCCACGAGCGGCGCATGGTCCAGCGCTTCCGTTTCATGAATCATGATCTGAATGCGGTCGAACACAGTTTTATCGTCGGGTGCGTCCTTGGGCTCAAGCCAGTCGAAATTTGCGAAGCGGTTGATGTCCATCCCGTCCGGAGCCTTGCTCTGGACAAACAGTTCCAGCCGGTAGTGCGCCTGGCCAAATGCGAGCTTGGTTCCCTCGCTGTTCACCTGGTACTGATTCATGGCCAGCGCCGTAAATGTGACGATGGAATTCAGAACCGCGGGCGATTTGCTGAACGCCGCGGTGTATTTGCGGACGCGCTCTTCCCAGGGCTTGCGATCCACGTGGATCTCCACGCGCGGGCGAATGGAAGTGTGCGGCTCTTCGCGTGAAAAATCGGGCGCGGCGCCCTCCGCCGTTTGCACCTGCACCTGCTGGCTGGTCTTCACCTTGATCAACGCCTCGGAGGCGGCGCGATATTGCCGGTCGGTCTCGCGCCAGACTTCGCGGCGGAGGACGGGGACATCGTCATCAATTGTGCTGGTCGAACCCGGACTCGTCCAGCTCGGGGGCCGGTCGCCTAATTTGTGCGTGTCGTCGAGCTGGTAGCTTCCCACACGGGATTGCACTTCGAGCCATCGCGCGCGATTGTCGCTGCTCGAAAGCAGCGCACCATTCGAGCCGGATACTTCGAAAAACTGGCGCTCGGCAATCGTGTAGCTGATGAAATATACGGGCGGATCAGACTTCGAAAGTGCCGCCATGGAGCGGCCGATTTCGTCCTGCATGGCCTCCAGCACGGCGGGCATCGGAGCCTGCACGGGCCGGTCGGCCGCCAGGCCGGCGCACGCCGCCAGCAGGATGGGCAGCCCTGCAAAGAAGCTTCTAGGTCTCGGTCCAGTTTTCATCATCAGGCAAAGTCCAACAGTTTAAGATAGGATGCCGTCGAACCCCAAGTGAAAAGGCGGGGCCGGGTTTCTGCTCCAGCAGTGGATCCCGGGAATCGACAGTAGATTGGCCGGCCCGCCTCGGCCGGCTCCAGCACGGCAGAAGGAGATTTAGATGCGCGCCATGGTCGTAAGGCGGTACGGACCGCCCGAAGTATTTGAGTCACGTGAATTGCCCGACCCACAGCCGAAGGCCGGAGAAGTGCTCATTCGCGTGAAAGCCATCGGCATCAACTTTGCGGACCTGCTCCAGCGCATGGGCATTTATCCCGGCACGCCCAAGCCACCCTTTGTCCCTGGCCTCGAAATCGCGGGCGTGGTGGAAAAAATCGCGGATGCCGGGAAGTCCGCCGAAGGCCAGCCGCTGAAAACGGGCGATGCCGTCGTGGCGTTCACCCAATTCAATGCTTACGCCGAGTGGGTGGTTGTGCCGAAGGCGCAAATCTACCGCCTGCCCGCCGGTATGCCGTTTGATGATGCCGCCGCAATCCCCGTGAATTACCTCACGGCGTACCACTCCATGTTTGCCATGGGCAATCTGCAGGCGGGAGACCGAATCCTGATTCATGGCGCGGCGGGCGGCGTGGGGATTGCCGCCGTGCAACTGGCCAAGGCGCGCGGCCTGGTGATTTTCGGCACCGCGGGGCCGGCGAAACAGGAGTACCTGCGCAAGATCGGCGTGGACCACGCCATTGACTACACCAAAAGTAATTTCGTGGACGTGGTGCACAAATTCGCGCCGGATGGAATCGAAATGGCCATGGACGCGATCGGCGGCAAATCGTTCGCGGAGAGCGAGCGCTGCCTGGGCCTGACTGGCCGCCTGGTGGTGTACGGTTTTTCGGCCGCGGCGGGCCCGGGCGGAAAGCGAAGCTGGCTCCGCGGACTGCGCGCGCTCTTGCAAACGCC
>JBGPZR010000329.1:0-3300 GCA_041493845.1 Terriglobia bacterium
GCCCGGTGGCGGCCAGCCTGGCGCGACGTAGGCAAAATAAACCGCGTCAAGCATGGCCCAGAGAATATCGCACTTGGCGCTGAGTGCGGCCAGCGCCAACTCCTGCTCCTCGCGCGTCCGGGCGTGCTTCACAACCCAGGCAAGTGCGAACTCGGCATCCTCCGGCGCCTGCGTGATCCGCCCCTGAAAATAATCCAGGCCGCTGGCGAGCCAAGGATAGTGTTCCCGCAGCCGTTCCATTCGCAGGGTGATCAGCGTACCCGAAAAAAGCTCGGTGAGCGACGAGGCGACCGCTTCAAGCAGGGTGCGTGAACGAACAAAATCAACGTAGGCCCCAGCCGCATAACGCGTGGCAGGCAGGATTCCTTCGCCGCGAACTGCCAACTCGCGGGAGAGTCCGGTTGCTTCGACCAGTCGCAGCCATTTTTCGATGCCGCCGGGCTGCCTGCCGTCGCCGTCGTGATCCAGAATTCGCTTGCGCCAGGCGCGGCGAAATTCCGGGTCCCCACTCCGCGAGAGAATCAGCGCGTCCTTGATTGGAATGCAACTCTGATAGGCGTAGCGATTCAGCGCCCAGGCCTGCAGTTGCCCGCGCGTGAGCTTCCCCTCGTGCATCAATTGATGGAATGGATGCTTGTGGTGATAGCGCTCTTCACCGATGGCATGGAATCGCGCAACAAACTCGGCCTCCGCCAGAGGCGAGTTATGACGGACGTCGCTCACAATTTGAACTCCATTCCATCATGAGCGATTTCCCAGCCCGCGTCGCGCACTGCGCGATTTGCCTGGCTTTCTGTATCGAGCGCAGGGTTGGTGTTGTTCATGTGGATGAGAACGCGTCGCACATTCCCGTTGACTTGCAATTGTTCGAGAAGCCCCTGCGCCCCGGAGAGCGGCAAATGGCCCATCTTTCTCGCCGTCTTGCCGCTGCCGTGGACCCTGATCAGCTCATCGTCCGACCAAAACGTGCCGTCCAGGAGTGCCAGATCGCTTTCCGAAACGCAGCGCCTCCAGTCCTCGCCGCGGCCCGGCAAAGTTGGGGCATAGAAGAACCGCTTCTCGTTCTGCACCAACTGGAGACCGATCACGGCTTCTTCTTCACTTAGACTCCGTCGCAACTGGTCGCTCACGTAATCCGGGAAATTCCCGCCGAGCGGCACAGCCTTGCAGAACAAGCTCGCGTTCTCTGTGGGGGAGGCCGGCTGAAAGATGGGTATCTGTCGATCGAGCGGGAGAAGTTCCCAGCGGACCGGTGGGTTCGACCGCTCGAGAGTCCGGAACAGGCTGTTCTCCTCCGCCAACGCGCGCCGAACCGACAAGGTCGAATAGATTCGCAGCGGCTGGAACTCACGCAGGTGGAGCAGGCCCAGCACGCAGTCCACGTCCGCACTGGTCAGGATAATGGCTGCTATGGGAGTGCTGCGTGTTTCTTCTCGCGGAGCAAATTCAGAATCTTCGGAAAGCTGTTGCCGTAGATCCGGTGAAGCATTGAGGAGCAACCAGGTGGATTCAGCGGGGGAGATTGCAATCTGGGCCTGGGTGCGGGCCTGGCCCTTTAGGACACCACGCCTCATGCGGTCGCAGTTCGAACACCTGCAATTCCACTGGGGGAAACCGCCCCCGGCGGCTGAGCCGAGGACTTTGATACGCATTTACAGGTTAGAGCTCAGCGTTCGCGTAGGAGCTAACTTCGCAGTTCAGTTCGATTACTTCGTGTTGCGGCGTGACCCATTCCATGAGTGTCGCTCCGTTAAGGCAGATTCCGCTTTTCACACTGCGTCCAGTTCCAAACATAAAGAGTATAGCCCGGAAAAAGCAGTCCAGCAATACCTATTTAACTCCTCTATTTCCAGTCACATGGATTGCTGCCTGAGCACCAAGGGTTTTGGCCTGAGGAACGGGTTGCTTCCCGGCCACAACGCGAGATGACACTGTGATATCTTGGCGGGCGGGGAAGTTGGGTCATCCCAGGAGGAAGGGAATGGCATCACCGGCTTTGCGACGCACTGATCGCGTCTCGCTGACGCTGCTGCTGGAGGTTTCCGGCAAGGACAGTTTCGGCAAGGAATTCAAGGCCCCGGCGCGCACGCTGCTGATCAATCGGGGAGGCGCCGTGATCGTGCTCGACCGCGACTTGAATGCTGAGCAACAGGTTCATTTGCGGCGGCAAGCGGCGAACGAATCGCACCGCGCAGCCGATGTTCGGGTGGTAGGGAAGTTTGGGCGGGAGAAGGATGGCTACCTATACGGAGTCGAGATCCTGGACGCGAGCAAGGACCTGTGGGGAGTGGAATTTCCGCCCATTACGGGATCGGAAGAAGCGGTGGCGCGGATGCTGCTTGAATGCAGCTACTGCCGGTCGCGCGAAGTGGTTTACCTGAACGAACTCAATCTGCGTGGATTCGAAACGAATCGAGGCATCGCGCGCCATTGCAGGGCTTGCGGTGTGCCCAGCATCTGGACGCAGGCGCCCCACGAAGACGAAAAGAAATTAGCTTCGCGCTCGCGCGGGCACCGCGGCCAGGATGGGAAAGATGAGCTGCCCGGGGGCGGGGAAAAAAGGGAGCGGACGCGTATGCGGCTGAAAACGCGGCTTACCGCATGCGTCCGGCAGGCTGGTGCGGACGACGAGCTGGCCGTGTGCGAGGACATCTCGCCGATCGGAATGTGTTTTCGCAGCAAGCGGCGCTACGATTCGCAGAGCCTGATCCAAGTGGCGGTGCCGTACTCCCCGGACGCCGCGAATATCTTTCTTCCCGCGCGAATCATTTATTCCGAAGAAATGCCCAAGGCAGGATTATTCCGGCACGGCACGGAATACAGCAAGGTGGGACCTCGTGCGCGCTGAAGATTGAAGATAATCCGCGCCGCGTGACTCGCGACAGGCGATGTATCATCGCAACTGCTTCCCAGCGCAAGCTACCGCCACACCTGGCGCCGACGATCAGCTTACGGTGACCGATGAGCGCTCGCGGCTGCGGCGCGCGTGATACTGCATGGAAATGTTGAGATTCACATTTCCGCTGGCTGTTTCGAAGCACAAAATTGTGGCTTCGGAATCCTGGCCGGCTGCTTCGCACTGCTCCTGCGTGAGTATTTCAGGCGGGAAAACCTTGAACTGAAAACCGCGGTCGTTGAGCTGCGTGACGGCATTGCCGATCACCATATTCGCAAGCTCGCACACTGTTTCAGGGACCATCGGCTCGTTGGAATCCACCTCGCCGCCGGTCAGTAAACTTGCCACCTGCGCGGCGGCTCCAGGATCCATGTCGAGGACCACGCGGCCTTCAATCTGGCCCC
>JBGPZR010000086.1:0-7602 GCA_041493845.1 Terriglobia bacterium
ATCCACGTGTTACGCACCCGTTCGCCACGCGCCCACATCCTGTATTGCTACAGAATGCTGCGCGTTCGACTTGCATGTGTTAAGCACGCCGCCAGCGTTCGCTCTGAGCCAGGATCAAACTCTCGTTTGAAACCTGATGTTTCGACCGTGAAGACCGAAATCCTCACGATCGGAACGAACTGTTAAATCGCTCGGTTTCTCTCAAATCCGCATACCCGCCTAAACGGGCACACGGCAAAACCAAACGGGTTCTGGCATGTATCATCCGAATTGTCAAAGAGCAGGTACTCCCAGGCCAGCTGGAAGGACTACAGACAAACGAAAATATTAGCGAATCGCCTCCCCGAAGTCAACCAAAACAAACCACAGGAATTTCATCCCTTGTGGAAATTTCAGATAAGACCTGAATCGCAATCAAAGCGCAGCTACCGGCTCATCCCGATCGATTAACGGCAATAGAAATTCCTGCAATCGGCTGCTCTCTGTCTTGTTCAGCGGGCTGAATTCTATGCCCATTTGATTTTCACCCATCGTGCGCTTTACCATACCTGGGCCCACAATGGGTTTGTTCCCGGGCGATAATTGCAGGTTTACCTCCACCATTGACCCGGACGGAACGCATCGGGCCGCTTCCACCAGCATGCCGTTCAGGCTGATATCAACCGTTTCACCCTGCACTTCCATCTTGTCCGAAGTCAGCCTCACCAGGGCGCGATGTCGGACGCGCCGGAACCGCCGCTGTTCATGCTTGATGGCGCCTCGTGTGGCGCGAATCAAATGCAGTAATCGTCCCTTATCAATTGGCTTGTACAGAAAAAAGTTCGCGCCGGCTTCGAATCCCTCCGTGACGGCCGACAGATTCTGATCATCACTGATCATGATGATCGGGGTCATGTGGTTGAAGCCGGATCCACGCGTTTGCCGCGCCACCTCGATTCCGTCCGGGGGTGGCATGCGCAAGTCGAGTAACACCACATCGAATTTTTCGTCTCGCAGATAATTCGCGGCATCCGCGCTTTTTGTCAATGCGAGCACATTCATCCCGACTGAGTTCATCACCTCATGAATGAGTTGGCACACCGCCGGTTCATCGTCCACCACCAGAGCACGTCTATGCATCCTGTCCCCCCGGATTTCTAGTTCTGGAATCGCGCCCCATCCCTGACTATCACTTCGTAATATTGAAACTCCACCGCGGCCCCTGGCTTCTCATGGCACTCATCTCGTGGCTGCACGCGCACCACTCGGCCCCGGCAACACCATTCACACGCCGGCTTGCCCGTCACCTGTTCGGGCATGCACAGTGAGATTTCGAGCGGCGCACCCATCTCGAACGGAAGATCGCTCGCGAGGAATAGACCCGTCGCCGAAATGTTTTCCGTTGTCCCTGTGCGCGCCCGTGTCCTGGGTATTTCGAGCGTTTGAATGGATAGGAGAATTTCCATATCAAAGCGCGTGCTTTGCCGCCTTTCATGTCCACTCATGATGTTCTCCTGGCTGCGCTGGCCAACCTTCGTTTTAGATGAAGCACGGCAAAAACTCGAAAGTGACGTCCAGCTCCCCAAGATCTTGCACCCTGCTCCCTTTGTGCCCTCTCAGAAATCTGCACAACGCCAGTGTGAAATCTTTGTCGTAGAGGAAGATTTCCCTCATGTAATGTTGTTCATTCCGGATGGTTTCGAGGACTATTCCCGGGAGTCCATTTTCCGCTGTGCTGAGGTGATGAACTGCTTGGAGAGTGTCGAGACAGTCCGCCGGCCCTGGATGCGAATTCTTGGAAGCTCCACCGGGGTTCGGCGGCCACCTGCCCATTAGCCTGGGGTGCTCTCGCAGCTTCATAAGCCTCTCGAAATTTCAATCGGCAGCCGCTTGCAAAACTTTAGTCCTTCGCGCCGGAGACCAATGCTCTCCGCCTCAAACCCAGCACCTTTGCCCATTTGCAGGTTTGGTTCTGAACCGAAAGGTAGCTGCTGCAACACCGGCTTCAATTGCGGTAAGCTCCCGTCCGCACATGAGCCGGTCAATTCCACATTGAAACGGGGGGACTAATAATGAGGTGCGATTTGTATCCATTTTTCGCAAAATTGATTCGGTTCAGCCTGAGTGTGATGGTAATTCTCAGCTTTGCGATTGTCGCGTCCGCCCAATACACCGACCGCCAGGCCATTGACGATCTGGGCGGGCCGCAGGCTTTTGCCGCGCGCCGCGCTGCGCTGGCCAAACAACTGAAGACCGGCTACGCCATTCTTTTTGCGCGCAACGACATTCCTGAAGCGGCGCACTATCGCGAGGACAACGATTTTTATTATTTCACCGGTCTGCAGGATCCCGGCGCCGTGATGCTGATGGACCTCGAGAAGGACACGGTCACGATCTTTGAACCGCAGCAAGCCGGTCGCACTGCGCAGGTTTACGGCCCGAATCTGCTGGCTCTGCCTGCGGCAGAGCAGCAAAGCCTCGGTTACAACGCCGTGCTGCCCATTGGCAATGTGGATCTCAGGCTTTCCGCGCTGCTGCAGCTCAACGCAGGTTGCGATTTCTGGGTGCGGCTCGGCTTCCCCGACAAAGCCGACGGCGCGCGCCCGGAAGTGGGCCGCGATCACGCCTGGAAATTTGCCCATCCCTATCACGAGCCGCTGCCCAGCGATCTGGCCCCCGCAAAATTGCTCGCGGAACGCTATCCCATGGCGCATTTCCGCGACCTCGCGCCTGCGATCGACGCTCTGCGCAACATCAAGTCAGCCGACGAAATCGCGGTCCTCCGCCGCATCGGGAAAATCAGCGCCGAGGGCAACCGCGACGCGATCGCCCACGCCCATCCCGGGATGTATCAGTATCAAATCGAAGCCCGTGCCTTTTTCTACTACTCCGACCACGGTGCGCAGGGCATGTCATATCCTGCGATCGTCGGTTCAGGCGACGACATCAATACCTGGCACTACTTCTCGAATCGCCACAAGATCGAAGCCAACCAACTCGTCGTATTCGATTTCGCCGGCTCGCTCGACCACGAGACCATGGACATCACCCGCACCTTCAACATCAGTGGAAAATTCACCCCCGAACAGGCCAAGTGGTACGCCGTAGATCTGGAGGCGCAGAAAGCTGTGATCGCGCTTCTCTCGCCGGGGCACACTTACGAGGAAGCGTCTGCCGCCGGGCAGACAGTTTTCGAAAAAGCGGGGATCGCCAACCAGTGGACAGGATTCCCTGGTCATTTCGTCGGATTTGCCGTGCACGATGTGACGCGGCCTGCCGGGCCAGTGCGGCCACGGCAAGTGGTCACGGTCGAGCCCATCGTCGAGTTTGTGGACAAGCGGATGCACTACCGCGTCGAGGACACCATCCTGACGACGGACGGCGCCCCTGAGATTCTCTCTTCAGCGGTCCCCAAAGAACTCGCCGATATCGAAAAATTAGTTGGGAGCGCCCAATGACGAGGTTATTAGCGAGGAGGAACGGACAATGAAACGCATCACACGCCGCGAATTCCACCGCCTGGCCGCAGCCGGCGCAATCGCCGGAGCTGCAGCCGCCACGACGCTGGCGCAAGCCTCGCTTCATTCTCCCGTAGCGCCTCAATCGCAAGCCGCCGCGCCCAAGCCTCCGACAAAACTTTTACTGACGGCCGAGCAAGAAAAGAAAGTGCAGGAGGCCATTGCGGAGCGTGAGCAGGACATTGCAATCCTGCGAAATCGCATGCTGCCGTACAATCTCGAGCCGGCCTTCGTCTTTCACGTTCGCTCGGCGGCGCGCCGCCCGCCGGTGAAAGGTTAGCCCGATGCTTTCAGACGACGTCTTGTACATGAGCGTGCGTGAGCTGGGCTCGCAGATCAAAGCGCGCAAGATTCGCCCGGTGCAATTGACGGAATCCTATCTCGCGCGCCTGGAAAAGTTCGGCGCGAAACTCGGCGCGGTCGCAACGATTCCCGCCAAGCATGCCCTGCAGCTTGCCAGGCAGGCGGAAAAAGAGATCGACGCCGGAAATTATCGCGGCCCGCTCCACGGCATTCCTTTCGGTGTCAAAGATCTGCTCGCCACGAAGGGCATCAAGACCACCTGGGGCGCGCCGCCTTTTCGCGACCAGGTGTTCGACTACGACGCGACCGTCATTCGCAAACTGACCGAGGCGGGAGCCATCCTTGTCGCCAAACTCGCGATGATCGAGCTGGCCGGAGGCGGCGGATATTCGAACGCCTCGGCTTCGCTGCAAGGCCCTTCGCGGTGCCCGTTCAATACCGACCACTGGGCAGGAGGAAGTTCGAGCGGGCCGGGTGCGGCGGTGCCGTCTGCGCTGGTGCCTTTCGCGATCGGATCGGAGACAATCGGCTCGATCATCACGCCCGCGGCATTCTCGGGCGTGTCGGGCCTGCGTCCGACGTATGGCCGCGTCAGCCGTCACGGCGCGATGGCGCTTTCC
The DNA here is from genome assembly GCA_041493845.1 of Terriglobia bacterium. Classification (GTDB taxonomy): domain Bacteria; phylum Acidobacteriota; class Terriglobia; order Acidiferrales; family UBA7541; genus Palsa-295. The sequence goes on from JBGPZR010000086.1 coordinate 4,421, forward strand.
TGGACCATGGACAAGCTCGGACCGATGTGCCGCACGGCTTCCGACTGCGGCCTGGTGCTCGACGCCATTGCAGGCTTCGATCCGCTCGATGAAACTTCCGTTCGCACGCCGTACATTTCGCGTCCCGCGCGCCGTGTTGCTCCGGGGCGGGCGCCTCTCGATGGCAAACGCATCGGCGTGATTCGCCCGGATTTCAAATCCGATGGAGACCCGGAAGTCCAGATGGCTTTCACGGTTGCTCTTGAGACGCTGCGCGGCCTCGGCGCAAAGCTCGAAGAGACGGAACTCCCCGATTATCCCTACAGCGCCATCGCCGTCACGCTGTACTCCGCCGAAGCTGCTTCGATTTTTCGCCCGCTGATTCAAAGCGAGAAATTGCAGCAGCTCATTGATGAATCGCAGAAAATTGGACTCGTCGCGGCGCTATCCATTCCCGCCACCGACTATCTGGATTCTTTCCGCCTGCGCTCGCAGATCCAGACGGCCCTCGCGAAAATGTTCGAGCGCTTTGACGTGCTGGTCGCGCCCAGCCGCATGCGGCCCGCGCCGCGTGTGGATGCGGATTTCAATGTGCCGCCGGCGAAAAACACCGCGGAAAAATCCAGCGACAAGCCCACTGAAAAACCCTCGGATAAATCCGCTGATAAAACGGCCGTGAAACCCGCGGCGAATCCTCCTCACAGCGACGAGCGCCACAGCATCATCGCGGCATCGAATATCGCCGGCTTGCCCGCCATTTCCGTTCCTTGCGGCTTCACAAAAGATCATTTGCCGGTGGGAATTCAATTTGTCGCCGCCGCGCTCGCGGACGACACGTGCATCGGCTTCGCTCACAATTTTCAAAAAGTGACGGACTGGCACCAGCGTCGCCCTTCGGGATTCTGAGGTTTTTCTCCGGGAGCCAGTGGCATTTTTTATTGAGCGGAAGCGCGGCTGCTGACTGCTGCCAATTTCTTGAGAGATTCTTCGAAAGGCGCGCGGGCCACGCCATTCTCTGTGATGATGGCAGTAATGAAGCGTGCTGGGGTGACGTCGAAGGCAATGTGCGCAGCGGGGACGTCGGGTGCGATGCGCACGCCGGCCAGATGCGTCACTTCGTCAGGCGAGCGCTCTTCGATGGGGATCTGATCGCCGGTGGGTAGAGAAAGATCGAGCGTCGAAATCGGCGCAGCCACGTAGAACGGGACATGGTTTTCTTTTGCGAGGACGGCGATTCCATAGGTGCCGATTTTATTTGCGGTGTCACCATTGCGCGCAATCCGGTCGGCGCCAACTACGACGGCATTCACGCCGCCGGTCTTTAGGAAATGTCCGACCATGTTGTCGGTGATAAGCGTAAGCGGGATGCGGTCCTGGTGCAATTCCCATGCTGTCAAGCGCGCTCCCTGCAGGAACGGCCGAGTTTCCGGTACCAGCACATCGATGCGGTAGCCGCCTTCGATGGCCATGCGAATCACGCCGAGTGCGGTGCCGATTCCGCCGGTTGCCAGCGCGCCGGCGTTGCACTGAGTCATCACCCGGCCGCTTTTCGGCAGCAGCTCCGCGCCGAAGCGGCCGATGCGCTCATCCGCGTCTTTTCGCTCGCGATGCACGGCCTGCGCTTCTTCCACGAGTGATGTGCGAATGAGATCGAGTCCCGCCGCACCTTCTTTTTCCGCGGTCCGCGCCAGCTCTTCGAAGCGGCGCTGGAATCGCTCGATGGCCCAGAACAAATCCACCGCTGTCGGGCGCGTGTGCGCAAAGGCCTCGCAAATAGCGGCAAATTCGCCGCGCATTTCCGCGAGCGTTTTTGCATTCGAGTGCTGCACGCCGAGCGCAATCCCCATGGAGGCCGCCACGCCGATGGCCGGTGCGCCCCGGATCACCATGTCTGTGATTCCCTTTGCCAGTTCGCGGTAGTCCGTGTAGGTGTGATGGATCACCTCGGCGGGCAGGCGCCGCTGGTCGAGCACCACAACTCCCTCGCTCGTCCAGCGAATTGGTTCAACGGTGCGCAATGATTTTTCTCTCCTGTTGTGTGGCGCAACGATTGCTGCGCCCAATGCGAATGTTCATTCTAGCTGATTCCTTTGCGGCACGCCTGAGGGAGACGAGCCTCATCATCCGCCGGGCAGTTTGTGAAGTCCGTGGGAGGCAATGAGAAACACAACAAAGAGAAAACCATTGTAGCCCAAGTGGAACAGAAAGCTGGCAACCACCGTGCGCGTCAGCGACCGCACATATGTGAAGATGATCCCCACGATAATCATTAACGCAATCTGTCCCCACGCGGGCCAGAGTTGCGGCGCGTGCATCATCCCGAAGAGCGCGCCGGTGACGACAATGCTTGTCCCAACGCCGAAACTTCGTGCGATCACGGGATAAATGTAGCCGCGAAAAATCGTTTCTTCAAAAACCGGCGCGACGGCGACGGCCATCAGCATCAGCAGGATTGCGGTGTGAGGATCCTGGAAAAGATTTTCGATCGGCAACTTGTTCTTCGTGCGGATTGCGGCCGACGCAAACTGGATCAGCACGGAAAACAGGAAACCGCCCAACACGTATCTGCCATACGCGTACGCTCGCGGCGTCCTGCCGGTCTCGAGCGGGTGCCAGCCGATCGTCCGCCAGAAGGGCAATCTGAAGTGGTATCGCATCTCTGCGGCCAGATATCCCAGCATCGCGAGAGAAAGTATCACCTGGCTCAGGACCAGGGAGGGACCCTTGTCGGACGTAAATTTTTGGATGTCTGCCAGTTTCACTCCAAATGCGGCGAACCCGAGCAAAACTATGAATCCAAGAATGAAGTACATCAATACAAAGAGCATCAGATTTCCCCAGCCCCAGGGTACGCGCAAATCTTCTGGAATTGGCGAGTGGCCCGCAGTAGCTGGAGTGAACTGCTCAGGCTCAAAGAGCGGTTTTGTCTCGGCGACGGGGCTTGCATGTGCCGGAGGTTCTCCCGGCTGCGCCGGGTCAGGCGCGAACGGATTGTTATCATCGAATTTCATTTCACGCGTTTCCCGTTTGCGCCATTCAGCGCGCGGGCCAGGATCTGCCCGGTGTAGGATTTTTTCACACGCGCGACCTGCTCGGGCGTGCCCTGCGCCACGATGCGGCCGCCTTCTTCGCCGCCCTCCGGTCCCAGGTCGATGATCCAGTCGGCTTGCTTGATGACGTCGAGATGATGCTCGATGATCAGC
>JBGPZR010000069.1:0-8189 GCA_041493845.1 Terriglobia bacterium
AGCGTGGGCCTTCGGGATCCATGGCCATGAGGCGACGCTCCTTCATAACCACGACCTTCCTTACCTCGGCATCGCGCTGGGGGCGGCGGATTTCGTGAACGCGGTGAGCGGCAAGCCGGAAACGCACGTCACTCTCGCCGACGGGCAGGTGAGCTATTCAAAGGGCGGGTTCGCACACCTGGTGCGCACGGAAAGCGACACGCCGTTCCGCAACATCACAATCGAGCTGCTCAAGCCGCAGGGGGCGCCACAGAACCGCTGTGTGAAAGTGATCGCCGATGGCGCGCTCAATTGCCCGCAGGTGTCGGCAACGGCGCTCGATCTGGCGACGACGCAGGTGTTTGAAACCGACGAGATCCTCGTCCGCGCCGGCGCGATCTCCTTTCAGATGCGCATGGCGGGAGCGGATGCAAAGCCCGCGCGCCTCGTTGGTGTATTGGACCAATCGGAACTAAACGTCGAGGTTCCCGGCCAACCGGCGAAAAAACTCCATGGCGGCGAGGCAGCGTGGCTCCCTGCTGGCGCGGTCACGTCGCTGGTGAACCCCGGCGCGGCGGATGCGCGCTTCTTTGTCGTCACGTTCAAGGACAGCGTGCCGAAGTAAGGATCAGCGGGTTCGATCAATCCACCGCGCGATGGTGCCCTCGGGGCCGACGGCCCAGGCGTTGGCGCTATCGAGCACGGCAATGGCGTTGAGATCGAGGTCGCCTGTTTGTGTCCAGTGAGCGCCCTGATCGGTGCTGATGTCCTCGCCGCTGGTGCCGACGGCGACGAGCGTATTGCCATCGAGGAACGCGACGGCCGAGCGGAATCCGCTGGGCGGCTGCGCAGCAAGATTCCAGGTGACGCCGCGGTCGAGCGAAATTGCTGCGGTGCGGTCCGTGCGATCCACGTCATTGTAATCCCCGCCGACGACAACGACGACACTTCCCGTGCGGGCGATTGAGAAAGCTCCCGAAGACGCGGTACCACTCAGGATTGGCGTTGCTGTGACCGTCCAAGTGCCTCCCAGGTCGGGCGAATGGAATACGCGCGCGGCGGGGCCGCCGGTGACAAAGTAGATTTCGCGCTTATCGTAGATGAAGAGACAGGAGTTGCTGGCGGCAAAGGCGCCTTCGGCGGGGAGAGCGGGCGGCATATTGTCGCGAGGAAGCTCACTCCAGTGGTCGCCGTCGCTAGTGTGGACGAGAAGGGACTTGCCATCCACTGGATCGCTGAGGGCGAAGCACTCTTTTTCGGAGATGCAGACGAGCGCGTCGAGGAAGAAGGCAGGGCGCCGGTCGGAAAACTGGAGTTTCCAACCTTCGCCGCCGTTGGTGGTCTTATAGATGCGGGACTTTTTGCCTTCGCCGCTGGACATCGCGTAGGCGATCTTTTCATTGAAGGCTTGGATTCCGCGGAGATCGAGTGAGACGCCAGCATTGACGAGGAGGCGTCTAAAATGGGTGCCGCCATCCTTTGATTTCAGCAAGCGGCTATGCGAGCCCGAGGCCCAGATGACCGGAGCGGAGGAGCGCCTCGAATCTCGGGCGTGAGTGGCGGAGACAGCGCGAAGATTTGTGTCGAAGCTGGTTGTCTCGATGGACCAGGATTGGGCGGCGGCGGGGGAGATGAAAAGAATGGTAAGCAGAAGGATTCGCACGGCGCGCATTCTAACAGCAAAACCACAGGATTGGGCGTGAGCGAGCCCGCTGGCGCATTCCTTGACCGTTCTGCGCGGCTCCACTACACTAGCTGTTTCGCCTTCGGCCCCCATAATTCACAATGGCCGGGGCGAGTCATATTAAGGAGATCGCTCGTTGCCGAAACGCACTTTTCAACCTCATGTGCGCCGCCGTCATAAGAAGCACGGCTTCCGCACACGCATGAAGAGCCAGGGTGGACGGAAAGTCCTTGCGCAACGCCGCAAGAAAGGGCGCCACAGTCTCACGCGCGTCTGACCCGCCGCGGATGGGATTTCCCCGCGCTAGCCGCTTGGTGCGCCGCGCCGAATACGATGCGGTGTATCGCGAGGGCCGGCGCAGGTCGAGCCCGGAGTTCGCCGTTTTTCTTCGCCCCAATGGCCTGGAGTTGAGCCGCTTCGGCTGGAGCATCAAGAAGGCGCTGGGCAGCGCAGTGAAGCGCAACCGCATGCGGCGCCGCATCCGCGAAATTATCAGATTACACCGACAGGAGATTGCCCCGGGATGGGACATTGTGATTCACCCACGCCGCACGGTCACGACGGCGAATTTTTCGGCGCTCAGCGAAGAGTTGGTGAAGTTGCTGCCGCGCGCGTCCGCCGGCGGGAAGTCCGCGGCATAAGCGAAAAAATAAAATCTGCCGGCGTGTGGTTCATGCTTGCATTCGTCCGCTGCTACCAGGTTTTTCTTGGACCCTTTCTGGGAGGAGCATGCAAATTCTATCCCTCCTGTTCGAACTATGCGTATCAGGCAATCGAGCGGCACGGCGCGCGGCGCGGAATTGTGCTGGCAATGAAGAGACTGGGGCGCTGCCGCCCGTTTACGCAGGGTGGTTTCGATCCTGTGCCGGACGCACCTGGGAAAAGCATGCTGGAAATGAATCAGCGGGAACGCCTCGTACTACAGGCTAAACCATTCGCTCGAGCCACTCAGGCTGAACAGGAGCGCGCGCGTTGAAGGAAATGTCTGATCAGGTCCGTGGTGTAGTTTTCGTCTTGGTGGCGATGCTGATCCTTTTCACATGGCAGCATTACTACAAGCCTGCAGCCGTGCCGCCGCCGCAGAAGCCGGCAGAATCCGCGCAGACCACGCCGCCACCAACCACGCCGCAGCCGGCAGCGCCCGCCAGGAAGGCTGCCACGCCCGGCGGCGCGTCCACCGTGCCGGTGATCCGGGCGAACGAAGAGAAAACAGTAGTCGTGGAAAGCCCGATCTACCGCGTGGAACTGTCGAATCGCGGCGGGGTGGTGAAAAGCTGGAAGCTGAAAAAATATTTTGACGACCAAAAGCCGCCGCGCGAACTGGATCTGGTCAATGCCGAAGTAGCGAAGGAGCTTGGGTGGCCACTTTCTCTGCTTCTCTTTGATCCGCAGCAGGAAGCGCAGGCGAACTCCGCCCTCTATCAATTCACGCCCGCGACGGATCATTTCGATGCCCCTGGGACAATCACTTTTCATTGGAGTGACGGGCACCTCGCGGTTACGAAGAAACTGAATTTCAACGAAAGCTACGAGATGTCCGTCCAAACGGCAGTCGAATTCGACGGCAAGCCGGTGTTGGGGTCCGCGGTTGCTTGGCGCGGCGGGTTCGGCGACAAAGCCGTGTACAAAGCTTCGTCGCTCGTCAATGTTTTCTACAAGCTTAACGACAAGCTCGAAATGCTTCCGCTGAAAAAGCTGGGCGTCCCGAACAACCAGATTCAGCCTGTGCTGCAGCCGGGGCCGCTGGAATTTACGGGCATGGCAGATCAGTTTTTCACAGTCGCATTTTTGCCTGACAGCGCGGATCTCTCGCTCTCACTCTGGCACTGGACGCAGTTCCACCACATTACCAGTGGCGATAAGCCGGAGAGCGAGCAGGTGGCAGAGATGGCCGTGGGCTCGCCGCTCCCTCAACCGCTGCAGATGCGCGTTTATGTGGGGCCGAAGGATTTGACGCTGCTGAGCAAGGAGAAGCCGCCGCTCGATGAACTGGTGCAATTCGGATGGACGGGAATTGTCGCCAAGCCGCTGTTCGAATTTCTCAAGTGGATTTACAAGTACGTTCCGAACTACGGCTGGGCGATTGTGATTCTTACGCTGTTGATCAACGGCCTGATGTTTCCGCTGAAAATGAAAAGCTGGCGCTCGATGCAGAAGATGCAGAAAGTGGCGCCGGAAATCCGCCAGATTCAGGACCGCTACAAAAAATATTCGATGCGCGATCCGCGCAAAAAGAAAATGAACGAAGAAGTGATGGCGATTTACTCGCGCGAAGGCATCCACCCGATGGGAAGCTGCCTGCCGATGCTCTTTCAGATGCCCATCTGGTGGGCACTGTGGCGCGTGTTGAATGGCGCGATCGAACTGCGCCACGCCCCGTGGTTGGGATGGATTCACGATCTTTCGGCGATGGATCCCTATTATATTTTGCCGATCGGCATGACCATCACCATGTATCTGATGACCAAGATGACGCCACAAACGACCGTGGACCCGACGCAACAGAAAATGATGGCGCTGATGCCGTTGATGATGGGTTTCATCTTTTTCAAACTGTCGAGCGGGCTGAATCTTTACATGTTCACGAGCAACCTGGTGGGCATGGGGCAGCAGTGGTATCTGAATCGAACCGATCCGCTTCCCGCAAAGGGAAAATTCAAGAAGAAAACGGAATGAGCGACGGGCAAGCACCAGCCGGGAAAGGACCTGCGGGCAAGAGGCCCTGGCCGCGGGAAAATCCGCAGGGCGAGGTGCGGTTGGACCGCGATCGCGCCGTCGGAGAACTGAAGCGCTTCCTCGATCTCGCGCTGCGTGAAATGGGCCTCACCATCGATTACGAAATTCAGACGCCGAGCGCTCCTGCGAATGCGCCCGGCGAGCCCGAGGTGACGGTAGTGTTTCGCGGCGCCGACGAAGGGCTGCTGCTCGAACGCAATGCCGAGTTGCTGCTGGCGCTGGAGCATGTGGCGCACCGCTGGCTGCGCCTCGATCCGCGGCTGCACGATCACGTGCGATTTGATTGCGGTGAATATCGCGCTACGCGTCTCGAAGAATTAAAACTTTCTGCGCGCGTTGCGGCGCAGCGCGTGCGCGAAACCGGCCAGCCGTTTCGTTTCAATCCGATGTCGTCGCGCGAGCGGCGCCTCATCCATCTGGAATTAAATGGCGCGGCCGGCGTGCGCACGGTCAGTGAAGGCGCGGGCGACCGCCGCCAGCTCGTGATTTATCCTTCCAGCAAGAAATAATCACAACTTATTCGGAGTGCGAGAGCTCGCTCTCGCTTTCATAGGGCGAGGCGAGCCCCGGCAAGCCGGGGCGCGTGAAAGCGGCGGCAAGCCGCCGCACTCCAAACAGGAACGGCTCGACCAACTAAATCTCGAGAGTATAGCCCTGCTTGCCGACGTTGAAGCACTGCGTTGCGCCGACGCGGTCGCTGCGGCCGGCGCATTCGTGGATGTGTCCGCAGAAAAGATAGGCGGGCTGAACGCGCTCCACCCAGGTGCGGAGTGTTGGACTGCCCGCATGTTTTCCGGGAGCGAATTCGTCGAGCGTGGTGCCTTGCGGCGGAAAATGAACGACGAGGTAGAGCGGCTTAATTTCATCGAATGCCGCCAGCGCTTTCGCGATTTCTGCCTCGGAATATTCGCCGGGCGTGTTGAATGGCGTGATGTTGCTGTAACCGAGGCCCGCCCATTGCGTAGCGCCGGTTGCCGACGGGAGCGAGCGCACGCGGCGATGAAAATCCACGAAACTGAATTGCTCGCAGAAGGCGCGCGTCTCGTCGTACGTCTCGTGATTTCCGGGCAGCACCCAAAGACGCTCACCGAGGGGCTGCAGCACTTCGCCGCAGCGGTCCAAAGCGCGTCCAAAATTTGAGAGGTCGCCGCCAGCAATGTAAATGTCCGCCGGCTGCGCAACGATTCGCTCGAGCGAGCGCAGGTCGCCATGAATGTCGCTAAAGATAAGGACCTTCACTACTTTTCTCCAGAGCGCGGCGGCAGCATGATTTTCTTCATGCGTCGCTGAAAAAGCCCGTTTGATTGCCAGCCTTCTTCGATCACGTTGCCGGCCGCGTCGAAAACCACGCGGTAGGTGAAGGGCAGCGGGCGGTCGCGGCGCGGATTCACGAAGCGGTGCTCGACGAATTCGACGACGCGCTGGCCTTCCTCCATTTCTGAACGAATCACCGGGAATCGCGCGAAGTTCCAGTAGAGCTGAACTTCGGGGAGTTGCATGGCACGGGCGAGAAATTCGTCCGGCGGAGAATCGGCGATGAACCGGAACGACGGCGGCTCTGGATCACGAAGATCGATGCGCGTCTGATAGACGCCGTCCACCGAGCGGATCAGCCCACCCCAACTAAGCAAGGACGGCGGCAGCGGGATCGCGGCCAGGTGGTCCACGGCGATATGGTTTTCCACGGCGAAGCTATGTACGCGCTGGATGGCGGCATGGTGCCCCACAGCGCAAAAGAATAGATAGCCGATGGTGACGTACATCCCAGCCCGGCACCATTCGGCGCGCGTGACGCGGAATCCCCAATCGCCGTGCGCGGGAAGGAGAAACAACGCGGCAATCGCGATGCTCGCGATGCCAGCGGTCCAGATGTGAAATGGATAGCTGACAACGCGCGCTATCTCCCACGCCGCGAGCGCGCCGAGCGTGAACACGGCCCACATGCGGATGGCGCGGCCCCGGCTTTTGTCGCGGTCGCGATAAATCCACGCGGCCACCTGCGGCAGAAGGACGAGCGCCGTGAAAGTGAAATCAATGATGAAGAGCAAATCCCAGGCCACGCGCTGCTGTGAGACTGGCGCCCAAATGCGCGTGCCGAACGACGTCATACCGTCGAGCACGATGTGGCTGATGATGGCGGCGCCGTAGATCAGAGTGAGGACGCCTTGCGAGGGCGCTTCGATCCCGCGGCGGCGCGCGATCCACCGAGTGAGCCAGGCCAGCGCGGCGGCAAAGAACGGCATGGCGACAAATGAATGCGTGATGCCGCGGTGATACTTGATGAGCGAAAGAGGGTCGCGGGAAACAATTTCGCGGACGACATCCACGTCGGGAAAGACCGCGCCCAGCGTGGCCGCGAATGTGGCCACACGCCCGTGGCGCTCGGAAAAATATCCTTTGCCGATAAGGGCGCCGACGATGCCGTGAGTTACGCTGTCCATGAAGGATTCGAAAAAGGGGAAGTGTACACGATTGGCGGAGGTTCAGGCGATTTCGATCAGCGGCGAGCTTTTTGGAACAACTTCTCCGATGAGCTGCGCTGAGATCCCGCGCCGTTCGAGCGCGGCCTGCGCGGTTTTCGCGGCTTCCGGCGCGATCGCGACGAGCAGGCCGCCGGAGGTCTGCGGATCGAAGAGCAGCGCCTGAAATTCCTCGGGGACGGCGGAGAGGAACACAGCACAGCCTTCGATGAATTCGCGATTGTTCTTCATGCCCCCGGAAAAGAATTTGCCGCGCGCCGCTTCGATGGCACCGGGAAGATAGGCCACGCGAGTGTGATTTATTTTCAACGAGACGCCGCTGCCGATGGCCATTTCGCGCGCGTGGCCGAGCAGGCCGAAACCGGTCACGTCGGTGACGGCGTGCACGGGCGACTCGCCTTTTTCGGCGTCTTCGATTTCGTGCAGCGCTTCTGCAGCGTCGCGATTCAGCCGCGTCATCGAAGCGGTGGACGCGGCGACCCAGGCGTCTTCCGCGCGGCCTTGTTTCAGTGCGGTTGAGATTACGCCGGTGCCGATGGGCTTCGTGAGCAAGAGCGCATCGCCGGGGCGCGCGCCAACATTTCTCCAGATGCGCCCGGGATGGATCACGCCGGTGACCGCGTAGCCGAATTTCAATTCGTCGTCGCGGATGGAATGGCCGCCCACGACCGTGCAATTCGCTTCCGTCATTTTCGCCAGGCCGCCGCGCAGAATCTGCTCCAGAATTTCCGGCGAACTGGATGCGGGAAAGGCAACGATGGTGAGGGCGGAAACCGGACGGCCACCCATGGCGTACACGTCGCTGAGCGCGTTGGTTGCAGCCACCTGGCCGAAGAGCGCCGGATCGTCAACGATGGGCGTGAAAAAATCTACGGTTTGAACGATGGCCAGATCTTCCCGGAGGCGATAGACAGCCGCGTCGTCGCTGGTTTCGAAGCCGACAATCAGATTTGGATCTGTTTGCGGAGGCAGGCGCTTCAGCACTGCATCCAGCACACTGGGACTGAGTTTCGCAGCGCAGCCTGCCGCTTTTGCCATGGTCGTTAAACGCACTGCCGTCTCTGCCAAGAACGTGTCCTCCCGAAACCCGATGAGATGATTATAACGCCGCAACGATTCCAGGCCGCGGCAATCAATCGGGCGCCAGGAGCAGGCGGCTGGGCTTGAAGGCCAAACGCGCACGGGCGCGATCGTCTGTGTCTTGTAGTTACTATTACCCCCTTTGCATAGCCGCACGAGTTTGCGCATGGCCTTTCGCGGCTCGCACTTACAATCGAAGATAGAGCCTGGGACAATTTCCCGCTGTCGCG
>JBGPZR010000048.1:0-9880 GCA_041493845.1 Terriglobia bacterium
AACCAGACCGGCCCGCGCCAATTTGAATTGCCGCCGAACAAAGCCGTGGTGGACTCGGCGGGTTCGTAATCCACGGCGTATGCCTGGCCGTCGTGGTGGATCACAAAGGGATGCTCGCCGTGGTATTTCGAAAGCGCGCGGACACCATGGGGCGAAAGGAACTCATTTTCGTCGAAGACGTAGCGGTAAATCCGTTCGAGTTTTCTCCGGTTCGCAATGGTGAGCAGCAGCCTCGCGCCACGCGGGGTGCGCTGGCTCATGTCCACGTGTTCGCCAAGGTCCGGATGATGGTTCAGGAACCATTGCATGCGGCGGAAAAATCCGGGGAAGCGGGCCAAATCCTCCGGCTCGAAGGTTTCCGCGGCAAACAGAGGCACCAGCCCAACCATCGAACGCACCTTCATCGGCACGCGCGTGTCGCCCAGGTGCAGCACGTCGTAATAGAAGCCGTCGTCATCGTCCCACAATCCGATGCCTGCACCGCCCATGTCGTTCATGGCCTGCGCGATGTAAACGAAATGCTCGAAAAATTTGCTGGCCACATCTTCGTAGGCCGGGTCGCCGCGGGCCAGTTCCATGGCCATCGAAAGCATGTCCAGGCAGAACATGGCCATCCAACTGGTGCCGTCGGACTGCTCCACGTAGCTTCCGGGTCCGAGCGGCTGCGAGCGATCGAAGACGCCGATGTTGTCGAGGCCGAGGAATCCGCCTTCAAAAACGTTTTTGCCCTCGGGATCCTTGCGGTTCACCCACCAGGTGAAATCGAGCAGGAGCTTGTGGAAGACGCGCTCGAGAAATCTGCGGTCCTTCTTTCCCTGGACACGGCCTGCGATCTTGTAAACGCGCCAGGCGGCCCAGGCGTGCACGGGCGGATTGACGTCTGAGAAATTCCATTCGTAGGCGGGCAATTGCCCGTTGGGGTGCATGTACCATTCGCGCAGAAAGAGGACGAGTTGGTCCTTGGCGAACTGGGGGTCAATCAGGGCCATCACCACGCAATGAAACGCGAGATCCCACTGCGCGTACCAGGGGTATTCCCATTTATCAGGCATGGAGATGACGTCGGAATTGTGCAGATGCACCCACTGGTTGTTCCGGCCAAGACGACGGCGGGGGTCGGGCGGCGGCTGTGTGGGATCGCCGTCGAGCCAGCGCTTCACGTCGTAGTGGTAACTTTGCTTGCCCCAAAGCAGCCCGGCGAACGCCTGGCGCCGCACGAGGCGCGCGTCTTCGCTTGTCTTCGGGTGCATGCGCAGCGCGTAGAATTCGTCGGCTTCTTTCAGCCGCTGCTCGAAAGTTGATTCAAATGCGGCGCCGAAAAATTCCTTCGCCGGAGTTTTGCTCGCGGCGGGATTGCTGTCCAGCAGGCGCAGACGGATCGTGCAGCTGCCGCCAGCGGGGATCACCTGAGCGTAATGCGCGGCTGCTTTCGTCCCGGTCATCGCGGGATTCACGGCGGCGCGCTCGCCCTGGATGACGTAACGGTGAAAGGCATCCTTGACGTAGGGCGTGCGGCTCTTCTCCTGGTAAAGCAGCTCCATGTTCGTTTCGTTGTTGGTGAAGAGCAGCTCGGGCGGCGCTTCGACGAGGAGCCAGCGCTTGCCGTAGTGATACTCCTCCAATTCCATCAGCCCAGTTCCAGCGGGGCCATCTATGCGCGCCATTGTTGGCGGGTCGTAAGGTTCGCCCCAGGACCACCGGTTGCGAAACCATAATGTCGGCAGTAGATGCAGAGGCGCCGGTTCCGGCCCGCGATTCCAGGCGGTAATGCGGATGAGGATGTCTTCGGGGGTTGCCTTCGCGTATTCCACGAAGACGTCGAAGTAGCGGTTCTCGCGGAAGATGCCCGTATCCACGAGCTCAAACTCGGGATCTTTCCGCGTGCGCCTGCCGTTCTCGGCCAGAAGCTGCTCGTAGGGAAATTCTGCCTGTGGATACTTGTAGAGATATTTCAGGTAGCAGCTCGAGGGGACGGCATCAAGATAAAAGTAATATTCCTTTACGTCCTCGCCGTGATTCCCTTCGGGGTTGGTAAGCCCGAAGAGCCGCTCCTTCAGGATGAAATCCTTTTCGTTCCAAAGAGCGAGAGCAAAGCAGATGTGCTGGTGGCGGTCGCAGATTCCGGCGATCCCGTCTTCGCCCCACCGGTAGGTGCGCGAACGCGCGTGGTCGTGAGGAAAATATGTCCAGGCGTCGCCGTTCGGGCTGTAATCTTCGCGAACGGTTCCCCACTGGCGCTCGGATAAGTAGGGCCCCCAGCGCTGCCAGTGAGCATCGCGTTCCGCGCTTGCCTGCAGCCGCTGTTCTTCGCTCGTCATTCCCGGTCCTCTTTGTGCTTGCGGATCGCCAGTTTATCGTCAAGCGCGCGGAAACGCTGCGGCAACTTCTTCGCGGCAGACTGAATGCAGGCGGGCAAGAATGTAACTGGTCGAATGCTGCATTGGCAAGCCGCTCCGTGCGCCAAGCGCCAATACTTCTGCCGTGGGCGCAAGTGTGGGTAGCGCGAGGGCGCGTGTGCCTGTATTCTCGGTGGACTCAACATCCGGGGGCGGACTCCATTCGGCAGGAAACGACAATAGAATTTGCGTCAGAATCCGCGGCGCGCCAGACGGCAAATTCGCGGCTCGTCGTGCTGCTTCTTTTGATCGCCGCGGCGACGGCCGTGGTGTCGCCGATGTTTTTCCTCGGGAATGCCTCGGGCCACGATTTTGAATTTCATCTGGCGTCGTGGCTGGATGTGGCCGGGCAATGGCACGAAGGGATTCTGTATCCGCGCTGGGCGGAGTGGGCCAACTGGGGATTCGGCGAGCCGCGCTTCGTTTTTTATCCGCCGGCCTCGTGGATGCTGGGCAGCGCACTCGGCACGGCTTTGCCATGGCGCATGGCGCCAGGGGCCTTTATCTGGCTTGCGCTGATACTGGCCGGCGTTGGGATGTGGCGTCTTGCGCGCGAATGGCTTCCCGGGCCGCAGGCCGCCACGGCAGCGGTCTTCTTCGCTGTGAACCCGTACCATCTTGTGGTGGTGTATTACCGCAGCGATTTTGCGGAGCTGCTCGCGAGTGCGCTGCTTCCGCTGATGATCTGGGGAGCGCTGCGAGTAGTGCGCGAAGGATGGCACGGCGTCCCGGCGCTGACGATTGTGTTTGCCCTCATCTGGCTCTCGAATGCGCCCGCAGCCGTGGTCGTCACTTCTTCGCTGGGACTCTTGCTGGCCGTTGGATGCATGGTCCGCCGCAGCGCGCGCCCGCTGATTCCCGGCGGCGCGGCCATGGCGGCGGGGCTGGGACTCGCCGCGTTTTATATTTTCCCTGCGGCTTATGAGCAACGCTGGATTCAAATCAAAGAGGTGCTGACGCAAAATCTGCGCCCGGAACGTAATTTCATTTTTACGCACGGCAGCGATCCCGAATTTGTGCTCTTCAACTGGAAAGTTTCCGGTGTCGCACTCGGCGTAATGATGATTGCAAGTATTGCGGCGGTTTTCGCGGCGCGCCGCCGGCGTGAGTTTCCTGAGATGTGGTGGATGCTGCTGGCCCTGGGAGGCGCGTCCGTGCTTCTGATGTTTCCGCTGAGCATTCTGCTTTGGGCCTATCTGCCAGAGCTCCGCTACGTGCAATTCCCCTGGCGGTGGCTCGTTCCGCTGGGCGCTGTCTATGCATTTTTTGTCGCGGCTGCCATCGGCCGCTCTCGGCGGCCGTGGGTTTGGTGCGCGGTCCTGGGGCTGGTGACCGCGGCAACGGCAGCCGCGATTGTGCGCGATGCCTGGTGGGACAGCGAAGACATCCCGGTGCTCGCCGAAGCTATCCGCAGCGGCCACGGCTACGAAGGAACCGACGAATACGCGCCGGTCGGCTGCGACCGATACAGCTTGCCCGGAAGCGATCTGGCTCTCAGTGAGGACGGCGCGGCGCAAGTTCCGCCCACCTCCGATGCTGTAGCCATGCCAACACGACGCATCGCCGAACTGGACGCGGCAACGGAGAAGTTGGGTCCCGCAAAAGCCGTGCATCTCAACATTGAGGAATGGACCGCCGAACACAGGGTTTTCATCGAGAGAACCGGGCGTCCGGTGAAGCTTGCTGTCCGGCTGGTAAATTATCCCGCGTGGGACGTTCGTGTGGACGGAAAAAGCGCTCAGCCAGAGTTGCTCGCAAAGACAGCGCAACTGGTGTTGCCGCTGCCGGCGGGCACGCATCGCGTGGAAATCCGTTTCCGCCGCACTTGGGATCGGATAGCCGGAGCGGCCACCTCAGCATTCTTGGCTGTGGGGCTCCTCGCACTCATTTCCTTCAGGCGCCGCAGGAAGAAATCAGGAAGCAACGCAGCCGGAGCGACCCCACCCGCACACGATTAACTTCGAAAATTCATGCAGAAGTTGGCTGGGAGGCCTGGATTGGACTCCACAACTCGCAGAAAGCCGAAGAAAAACCGCTAAAACCTACTGTTTGTTGCCATTTCCCTCAGAGCCTTGCTGTAACGCTGAGTCAATCCTAGATCATCTCGGACAGCAAAAGCTAGGTCGATTTGGCAACAGTGGATACAGTGAATCGGTTGCCATTGGCTCAGGACGCCAGTCGTCGGACTGGCGTCTTGAGATGGTTGCGGGGGCTGGCAATACACCGAATGCTCCAATACTAGCCTTGCCCTTCAGTTATGCCCTTGTTCGTGAGGTAGCGGCATGACTGCGCAGCCGGTCACTTTCACCGCCTTTGCTAAGCGATATCGTCTGCGGACCAAATGATCCGCGCGTTTTGTTCGGAAAGCGGGTTCGGGGACTGCGCCTCGAACGGGGCCTTTCCCAAGAAAAATTGGCGGAGCTCGCCGATCTCCATCGGAATTATGTGGGCGGAGTCGAGCGCGGCGAGCGTAACGTCGCACTGTTGAACATCGTCGCCTTGGCGCACGCACTCAAAGTGAAACCGACTAAGCTCCTCGAAGCCATCCCCTGAATTGCTGGCGCACCCGGAGAGTTCAAATTTCGCTCAGCTTGACTGCTCGCAGCCTGCGGAGAACGTCAGATTCTCGCGACCGGGTACAGGGGCGCTCCTGCCACACGATGGCGAAGGAGATTAGGATGTGTTCCGGCGAGGTCGGCGCAGGGTTCTGTGGCAAAAATCTCGCCAAGAGCGAAAGACCAGCCCCGCCGGTCCGGCCAAATTCGGTTTCTTCACGCTCAGAGGGCTTGGCGGAATCTATATTCATGTAATTGCGGAATGCCGCAAAAGAGAGCTCAGTCGCTGCGTACGAGGCCGCGTTTCATGGCAATGCGCGTCGCTTCGGTGCGGCCGCTCGCGCCCAGCTTGGCGAGGACGTGAATCACGTGGCCCTTGACGGTTCCTTCAGAGACAAAGAGCGCCCCCGCGATTTCCTTGTTGCTCTTGCCGCCGGCCATTAGCCGCAACACTTCGAGCTCGCGCGCGCTCAGCTCAGGGCCCTTCATTCGCTCGGCGAGCTTCGCCCCGATCGACGGCGGAATGTAGTTTCGACCATCGTGTACGACGCGGATGCAGTCAACGAGATCCTCGAGGCGCGTGTCTTTCAGCAAATAGGCGCGCGCGCCGGCGCGGAGGCCGCGGTACACGTCTTCATCGCCTTCAAACGTCGTGAGGATGACGATTCGAGCGGTCGCACAACTTTCGCAGATTGCCGCAATGGCCTCGACGCCATCCATCTGCGGCATGCGGAGATCTATTAAGGCCACGTCCGGAGCGTGCTTCGTGAACAGGTCCACGGCCTCCCGGCCAGTGGAAGCTTCGCAGACAACGCTCATATCGGGCACGCGGTTCAGTGACGCGACAAGTCCTTCGCGGACGATCGGGTGGTCGTCCGCGATCAGGATGCGGATCGGGTTTCCTTTGCGGATGGCAGCCCCCCTTGACGAAGTCACGTTTGCGGATGCGAGAGGGAAATCAAAAGGTGCACTTTTGTGCCCGAGCCTGGCTGCGTGAGGATCGTCAGTTCACCGCCGATGCGGTTCGCTCGCTCGTGCATGCTGATGAGTCCGAACCCGCGACTGAGATTGGGGCCATGCGGGTCAAATCCAGCACCATCATCTTCAATGATGAGCTTCATGACTTCCGGCTCGATGTGCAGCCGCACCTGGATCTCGGCGCCGCCGGAGTGCTTGATTGCGTTCGTGATGGCTTCTTGCACAATGCGCAGAAGATTGCTTTCCATGTCAGACGTCATCACCGGGGGGCTTCCAGAGACCGACAGCCCAATCTTCATCGGCGATTCGCCCAAGAGTGACTTCACGAGCAGATTTAACGCATGCACGATGTCGCCACCCTGAAGCAATTGAGGCCGGAGCGCGAATACGGAGCGCCGAGCCTCCGTAAGCCCGGCCCGCGCCAGCCGGATGGCCGAATCAAGATGCACCCTCGACTCAGATTGAGAACCATTCAATACCTGCTCGGCGGCCTGTAACTGGATGAGGATCCCAGTGAAGCTTTGAGCCAGCGTGTCGTGAATCTCGCGCGCCATTCGATTTCGTTCTTCGGTGACTGCCGCGTTTCGCGCCTGTTCCGCAAGGCGTGTAAGTTGCAGTGCGAGTGTGGCCTGCTGCGCGAGTCCCTGCGCCAATTCAATCTCAATGGAGCCGAAATCGCGCATGTGCGCGAAGCGGACGATGATCACGCCGATGGTTTGCTCGCCAACAATCAAGGGAACGCCCAGCAGGGCCTCCACTCCCTGCCGTTTCAGATAGGCCTTCGCCTCGTCGCTCAATGTCATGCTGTTCTCGACGGCGTGCCACATTGGTTGCGTGAGCTTAAAAACACTGAGGACAAACAGATCCTTGCGGTCGAGGCTGACTTCCTGACCCGAGAGGCGGTGGCCCGAGGTCGAACCGGGCATCAAGGTTTGATCCTGGTAGAAGAGATGAAGATGAGTGGTATTCTGCTCAACATCCCGCAACCAGAGGAGCGAGCCGCATCCTCCCAGCACCTGAGTAGCAACCGCCAGGACATGACCAAGCACCTCATCGATCCTGTTCTCGGTGGCGAGAACATCAAGAGTCTGCTTGAGCGCTCGATTGGCCTTGCCGAGCTCGGCAGCGCGCTCGGTGGTGGCGCGATTTCGCTCTTCAAGCAAAGCCAGTTTGGATAGATCGACGATGAAAGTCACGCAGTCGGTGGAAGAGCCATCGAGGAGGCTCGAGGCCACCTGCACTTGTATCCTGCTGCCATTCTTTCGGATGTATTCCTTTTGGTAAGGGACGAAAGTACCCGTTGCCATCATCTCCTGGATCTTCGCGCAGGTTTGAAGGCGGTACTCACTCGGGGTCAAGGTAACCCAATTGAGCCGCCCGGCCTGAAGGTCTTCGCGCGAATAACCAACCATGTCCAGGAACGCATCGTTGGCATGAAGGATTTCGCCGGTGACACAAGCAAACGTCACACCGATCAAGTTTGATTCGAAGAGGTGGCGGTAGCGCGCTTCGCTCTGGTGAAGCGAATCGAATTTGTCCTTTTGATCGGTGATGTCCGTGGCGGAGATCAAGTAGGCCATGAAACTCTGACCCGGCCCACCGACGGGAACAATGGTGGCCAAGAACCAGCGATATTCGCCGTCGGTGCGCCGCAAGCGATGCTCGATTCTCCGTGGCTCGCTTGGCGAAATCGTTTCGAGGCTCTCGCAAGCCATGCGAGCGCGGTCGTCTGGGTGGACGCATTCCAGCCAGCCACTCCCCAAACCATCCTGTTGTGCGATGCCGGTGTAATCGAGCGCGGCCTTGTTCTGGAACAAACAGCGTCCCTGCTTGTCAAACAGCCGCATGATGAAAGGGAGAGAATCGAGGAACGTCCGGTACGAAATTGGTCCTTCATCGGAATGCAACGCCGGTTTTTGGCCAGCGAAAGACAAGTGATCCTCCAAGAGCCTTCGGGAAGAGCGTGGGAGCGCGATTGTCTCACAATTCCTGCGCAAATCAACCAGACGAAGTGAAGTGGCACAGGTCGAAAGATATGGTCCTATACCTACTCTTAGAACTATTCCAATTCATGACTATCGGCCCTCTCCAAAACCCACCCAAAGAACAATTGCAACAGGACATTAGCAATGTATGTTCCCCGGCGAGGTGAAAGCTTTGCCTGGGCTTCTCTCGAGGTTTCCTGACAATACGAGTGATGGTGTTCTCCGTCCGGCGGGCGCAAGGCCACGAAGCGACATTCGGTTCCAATCTTTCCTATCTGACAGGAGGCAAAAATGAGATTTCCCCTTCGGGAGAAGCGTGCCAAAGAATTCGTGTCCGGCGCTTTCGCTTTTCTTGTCCTCCTTGCCATTTTTCTCTCCACATCGCAGCCCGCGCGGGCGATTCCTGCGTTCGCACGGAAGTACGGTCTACCCTGCTCCGCGTGCCACATCGGGTGGCCTGAACTCAACAACTTTGGACAAGTGTTCCGGGACAACGGCTACCAAATGATGAACGAAATGGACTCGCCGATCACCCGCGATGCTTCATATTTCCCGATCACGATTCGCATCACGCCGCAATGGCACCGCGAGAGCGTCAACAATCAGGCTGTGGACAATACTCCGGGCGGCACGCCGGCAGGGACACACTCGGGATCCTTAACAACAACGGGCTTCGATCTGTCCGGGATCGACGTGTGGTTCGCCGGGACGCTTTTCAAGAACATTTCTTTCAGTGTCCTGCCGTCTTCTGATTCCACTGCCACTTTCCATTTCGAAAATGCGTTTGTCCGCTTCGACAATTTGCTGAATTCGCGATGGCTAAACGTCAAGGTCGGTAAGTTCGAACTGGACCTTCCGGTTTCTGAGAAGCGCCTCCTCACCGGCTCCGGAAACGGCGGGTTCTATTACATCTACCATTTCTCGCCTGCCGGTGATGCGAACCCCTTTGGCGGAATTGGCGACAATCAGATTGGGGTCGAAGTGATGGGCCATAACGCAAATAGCTATACCCGCTACTCCTTCTCGGTCGTGAGCAGCGTGGATGGCAATGTTGGCTTCCTGAATTCCGCGGGCACGCCGGCTGGCAGGACCTTCGATTACTATGGCCATTTCGAGCAGGCATTTAACACTCCGCATAGTGGATTGATGAAAGTCGGTGCGTATGCCTACTTCGGGTATTCCCCCACGTTCTTCCAGACGTCCAACGGGAATCCGATTTACGGCAGGGGCAACGAGCCCTTCTATCGGGCAGGAGTGGAGTGGAAATGGTATTTCAACAAGTTCCTTTTCAAGGCCGTTTATTTGCATGGGTACGATAACGGGTTCCTCGCAAATGGCATTCCGTCGAACTCTGGCCCCTTGCCCGCTGGTCTTCGCAGCGCTTCCTGGAACGGCGGATTCATCGAAGGGCAGTACGTGATTTCGCCTCAGTGGATCATTATCGGCCGTTATGAGGGGATTCGTATGTCACAACAAGCCGACAGCGCCATACCCAGCGACTTTGGAAATCTTGATGCCTTCACGATTGCGAATCGCTGGTATCCATTTATGTTTAGCCGGGCGGGCCTCGCCCTTCAACAGGAGTACTCCTGGGTGAGATCGCACGGAATAACGAATCAAGGCGGAGGCTTTGGAAACACCTGCCTGACCGTGCCCACCTGCAACATCAGCGGCAGCAGCGTTTTACTTGGCGTGGATTTCGACTTCTAAGGGAGAGAGGCGCATATGAAAAAGAATGCAGTCACATCTTTGATTCTGTGGGCATTCTGTCTCGTTGGCGCTCTCCCAGGGCTTGTGTTTGCCCAGGACGAGGGAGCTCACGCCGATGGCAGGACCGGCGACGCCGAGAGCGGCAAATTACTCTATCGGCGTTTTTGCGTGGGATGCCACGGAGCGGAAGGAAACGGCGAAGGCGAGAATGCGCAGTGGCTCGATCCGAGGCCCCGAGATTTCACCACGGCCTTGT
>JBGPZR010000373.1:0-2877 GCA_041493845.1 Terriglobia bacterium
GCGTCGAGCCCGCGCGATCGAGGATTTCGCTGTTCCGTCGTGAAGGGTTTCAACCCGCGCCCCCGTGCCAATTTTGATTATACCGGGAGGCGGGCCCCCGTTTCTGCGCGAGGAAGAATTCCGCTGCCTGATGTGCCGCGGGAGTTATCGAGCCGCGACGTGCTGGTTTGCAAGGCCCAAAGCCTCGAAAACAGAGTCGTGAAGCGCCGGGCGCACCTGGCGGATTTTGATGTTTTCGACTGTGGGGTTCACGCGATTCGTCAGCAAGATGATGAAGAGCCCGCGCTCCTGATCTAGCCAGAGCGACGTGCCGGTGTAACCGTAGTGCCCGAAACTATGCGGCGAGAAAAAATGGCCCGTGGCGGCAGGGTCTGCAGGGACATCCCATCCGAGAGTCCGGGCGGAGTTGCCGAGGGTCTGCCGCGCAGTGAATTGTTCAATCGTTGCCCGAGAGACGATGCGGTGGTGGGCGTAGATCCCCCCATTCAGGATCATTTGCGCAAAGGCGGCGACATCTCCAGCCGTGGAAAATAGTCCTGCCTGGCCTGCAACGCCGCCCATCACCGAGGCGTTCTGGTCGTGTACTTCGCCCCAGATCAGGCGCTTGCGGAATGTCTTATCGTCTTCAGTGGGCGCAATTTCGGCGCGCAGCTTCGGCGGCGGATTGAATTGGGAGCTGTCGAGCCCGAGCGGCGAGAAAATATTTTGTTTCGCGTAACGATCGAGAGATTTGCCCGTGAGCCGCTCGATCATTTCGCCGAGAAGGATGAAACCGAGGTCGGAGTACTCCACCTGTTTTCCCGGCTCGTGCAGCAGTGGCTCAGCGAGCACGCGCGCAAGGATGGCGTCGCGGTCCTTTGCTTCCTTGTAGAATTCCCTGTGCGCCGGGAGACCGGAATCATGCAGCAGCAGCATTCGGACGGTGACGCGCGCGCGCCAGCCAGGATCCGCATCGGATTTTGCATCGGCGGCAAATTCCGGCAGATACCGCGCGACTGGAGCGTCCAGGTCGAGGCGTTTTTGCTGGACCAGGATCATCACGGAGGTCGCAGTGACTATCGACTTTGTGAGTGATGCGAGATCGTAGATGGTGTCTGCGGTGACGGCACCGGCCTTCGCGTCGCGCGTCATCATTCCGAACGGATGCACCACCAGTTGGCCGTGCAGGCCTACGGCGAGCACGCCGCCGGGAAAGGCGCCATCGGCGACCGCGCGGTCGAGCAGTTCAAAGGAAGGCTTCAAACGGTTTGTCATCGCCGCGGGAGCCGGCTCGAGCGTCATCGGATTTGCTTCGATGCGCAGGCCGTCGCCTCGCTTCACAGTTCCGGGGACAGTTACCGGAATCTGCCCGCCAATCGCGGACTGCCCGAAAAGTGCCCGCACGGCAGCGCGCTGCGACACATCGTTGGTGCTGAATTCGGCGAGCCACGTTTTCGCATTCGGGAAGCGCTCGATGAGATACGGGCTCCCGAATGCGAGTACCGCTGCAGGCTTGCCCGCCGCGAGAATCTGATTTACGAATGCGCGCTGGTCCTCCGGCAGGCCGACGTTTCCTTTGCGGTCAGCAACACGGACGAACAAGGCGACGATGGCGACATCATACGTTTCAGGCGGCGGCAGCTTGAGGGTGCCCACACTCACGAATTGCGTGTCGGCGCGCAACATCTTCAGCGAATCCACGCGCCAGCGGATCTCCGTTTCGGCGACTTCTCCCGGGTACGGATCCGGGTCTGCCGACAGCGATACAAGAAGCACCCGCTGCGGGCGGGTCGCGTCCAGCGGCACGAGTTTCTGCGAATCGCGCAGCAGCGTGACTCCGCGGTCGGCGATGGCCTGGGCCTGCGCTGCAAATTCGGGACGGCCAAATTGTTCGTTCAGGTGCGGGATGTCAACCAGTCGATTTTTGTCCAGGCCCAGCCGCGCTTTGGCCTGGAGAATGCGGCGCACCGAGTCGTCGATGCGCTTCATCGGAATACGCCCGGAATTCACGGCGCGTTCCAGGCCCGCCAGGGCCGCATCCGGGATTAACGGCTGGAGAATCACATCGGCGCCTGCTTCAACTGCGCGCACGGCCGCTTCGCCCTGGGGATAGAGCGACATTACGCCGCCCATGTCCATCGCGTCGGTGACGATCAGGCCTTTGAATTTCATTTCGCCGCGCAACACGCCGGTGAGAATTTTCTGCGAGAGCGTCGCGGGAATGGTCGTGTCCGGTTCGAGCGCAGGGACCACCAGATGTCCGGGCATGATCGAGCTGACGCCGGCCGCGATGGCTGCGCGAAAGGGAACTAACTCGGTGGTTTCGAGTTTTTCTCGGTCACCGGGAACCGTGGCGGGCGTCAAATGCGAATCTGCGTTGACATCTCCGTGGCCGGGAAAATGTTTGGCGGTCGCAAGTGCGCCGTTCTCTTCAACGCCGCGGAGAAATTGCCTGACGAACTCGGAAACCCGGTTGGGATCCTCCCCGAATGAGCGGATGTTGATGATGGGATTGTCCGGATTGTCGTTAACGTCTGCGTCGGGTGCAAAAATCCAGTGAATGCCAGCCGCGCGCGCTTCAAGCGCCGTGATTTTCCCGGCCGTGTACGCAAGCTTCGCGTCGCCCGTTGCAGCGATGGCCATCGCAGAAGGGAAGGAAGTCCCTTCATCCAGACGCATGCTTGTGCCAGTCTCAAAATCCGAGCCCACCAGCAAAGGAATCTTTGCGTGGCTTTGCAATTCGTTCGTGACGACGGCGGTGGGATAAACCTGGCCGCGCTCGATTCCCAGCGGCCCGCGAATCGTGCCGGTAATCAATCCGCCGACGTGATTTTCCTCCACCTGGTGCAGGAGTTCCTTGTATTCGGCGCTTTCGGTGGAGGTGAACACGCCGAAGTA
>JBGPZR010000261.1:0-4055 GCA_041493845.1 Terriglobia bacterium
CGCGTTTCGAGATATTCGGTGATCAAATCTTGCGCCGGCACAAAATGCTGCGCCGCTTCCGCGCCCATTTTGTCGGCCAGGTAGTCGTAACTCGATTTCGTCAGGCTTCTTGTGACGCCGCGCCGCCCGTCAATCCCCAGTGCGATGTGCGCCGGGTGATAGGTGTCCCACAACGCGCGCAACTGCTTGTCCGCGGGTTGCGGGTCATCCTCGCTTTCGAAAAACTTCTGCACGCTCTCTTCGGAGTACCCGTTGATGGCGAATTTGCTCAGCCCTTTTCCGCCCGCGTCCACGAACACAAAGATGTCGCGCCCGCCTGTGTACACTCGCGGCGGTGCGATGTACTCCGTTATCGGGTCGTTGTGAAATTCCTCGTTCACGATGATCCACATATCCACGTTGTGCCGCCGCATCATGTCGAGCAGCATGGCGTGGCGCTTTACCAGCCACCCCTCGCGCACCGCGATCTGCTGCGACCACGGCAGCAATTGCGGCATTTTCGCCCGCGGCTTTTCTGCCGGCGCCGCAAAAACTAGAACCAGGCAAACCGTAATCGCCAAAACCCATTTCCGGAAATTCATTCAGGTTCCTCCCGCGGCGCATCCTATCTCAACTGCCACTCTCCTGCGATAGAGAATTCCCCTGCACACAAGTAGAATCGAGCGGAACATGCCTACAAATCAATCTCGCGCACCTCTCCGGATCGTCTCGCTGGCGCCAAATGTGACTTCGATTCTTCTCGCGCTGGGCGTCAGCCGCGAATTGGTTGGCGTCAGCAAATGGTGCAAGGAAGTCGCGCCGGTTGGCCGCCGTCCGCAGGTGGGCGACTGCTGGAAAATGGACCTCCGCGAAGTGATGCGCCTGAAGCCCACGCTTCTGATTGGGTCAGTTCCTTTTGCCATCAAAACTGTGGATGCCATCCTGAAACAGCCTGTGGCGTTTCTGGCGCTGAATCCCCGTACGCTCGCCGATATTTATAGTGATGTGCGTATCCTGGCACGGCAGGTCAATCGCGCGGCTGCAGGTGAGCGATTGATCCGGCAGATGCGGCGCAGGTTCTCGGAGTTGGCGCGTCGCTCGGCACGCATTGGCATCCGCCCGCGCGTCTATTGTGAGGCCTGGCCGAATCCGCGCATCAGTTCCCCGCCGTGGGTGCGAGAGCTTGTCGAAATCGCCGGCGGCAGGATGGTGGTCACACCGGGCGCACGCGTGAAGGACGACGAAATCGCGCGCGCAATGCCCGACGTGATCGTGCTTGCATGGGCCGCCACAGGCAATCGCGCGAAGCCGGACACGGCGCTGCGGAATCCAGGATGGAAGAATGTCCCCGCGGTCAAGGCAGGCCGAGTCGTCGTGATCCGCGATGAACTCCTGAACACGCCCGGGCCTCCGCTGGTGCAGGGAGCGCAGGCACTCTTCCGGGCCATTCATCCGCCTGTGCGGTCAAAGACGAGGAATTAATGATTACGGTCGTGGCAGCTCTGATCGAATCCGGCGGCAAGCTGCTTGTCTGCCAGCGGCGGCGCACTGATTCTTTTGGCTTGATGTGGGAATTCCCGGGAGGAAAAACAAAGCCGGGCGAATTGCTCACCCAGGCGCTCGAACGCGAACTTCAGGAAGAGCTCGGCGCAAAAGCCTGTATCGGCGCAGAAATCTATCGCACGCGCCATCAGTATGCCGAGCTGAGCGAACCGATCGAGCTGATCTTTTTCGCTGCCACCCTCCCCGCCCTCGAAGTGCAGAATCTGGTGTTCGAGCAAATCGCCTGGCGCGAGCCTGCCACTCTTCATGAGCTGAATTTTCTGCCCGCCGATCACGAATTGATCGAGAAGCTCTCGACTGGCGCGCTCCGTTTGCCTTAATCCGCACCCGCTGTCGCGAGCCGCGATGTATCGCCCGCCCGAAATCGTGTTATAGTTTTTCTGGCTGAAAACGACGAGCCAAAGGCGCTCGCAGGAGTCAGCATGGCATCGAAAAGCAACCGGGCCGTCATGGAGCCCGAGAATGAAAAGTCCTCTCGCTCACCGGAATTGCTCCTTAGTCTTTACGGCATGCTGGTGAAGTGCCGCATGTGCGACGAGAAAGCGCGCATCCTCTTCCGCCAGGGCAAGTATAAAGGCAACTTTTATTCAGGCGTCGGCCAGGAAGCCACCGAAGTCGGCACCGCCTACTCGCTCCGCGAGGACGACTGGATCGCGCCCTCGCACCGCGACTGGACTTCCAACATCATCAAGGGTGCGCCGCTAAAATTCTGCTTCGCGCAACTTTTCGCGAAGGTCACCAGTCCCGACCGCGGCCGCTCATCGCCTGCGCACATGGGCTATCCGCCGCTCCATGTGATTACCCCTGCCAGCAGCATCGCCGCGCAACTCAATATCGGCACTGGAGTCGCGCTCGGCATCAAGAAGCTTCGCCAGGATGCTGTGGTCGTCGCCTATTGCGGCGACGGCGCCACCAGCTTCGGCGGTTTTCACGAAGCCTTGAATTTTGCCGGCGTGCACAAGCTGCCCATCCTCTACGTGGTGCAGAACAATCTTTGGGCCGAATCCGTGCCGTTGCGCCTGCAGACCGCCCTGAAGGATCTTTCCGACCGCGCCAAGGCTTACGGCTTCCCGGGCATATCGCTCGACGGCAACGACGTGCTTGCTGTGTACGACGCGGCGCAATCGGCCATCGCACGCGCCCGCGCCGGCGAAGGCCCCACGCTCCTCGAGTGCAAGACCTATCGCTGGTACGGCCACTCGGAAATTGACCCTGCGAAATATCGCATGAAGGAAGAAGTCGAGACCTGGAAGAAGCGCGACCCGATCGTGCTGTTCGAAAAACATCTCATCGAAAAGAAACTTTTGACCGACGCGAAAAAAGCGGAAATCGCGGCTGCGATCACCAAAGAAATCAACGAAGCGGTGGAATTTGCCGAGCAAAGTCCCTACCCCGAAGCGTCCGAGCTCACGGACCACATCTGGGGCTAAGGCAGTCGATGAAGGCGGCTTGAGCCGCTGAGGTTATCTTTGTAGCTCACGTCCCGTCCCGACCGCCTTTGTCGGGACTGACGTGCGGCTTTTCGGCCCTCGTCAGGGCACGGCTTTTTACCCTGAGGTACGAAGGGCAGCCGTGCCGTTAGACGTGGCAAACAAAAGCGGCTTTTTACCCTGAGGGACGAAGGGCAGCCGCTGAGGGCGAGTCGACCAAAATTCGGCCATCGCCCGGAGGAAATCGACTAAACCATGGCCCGCACCATCACCATGCTGCAAGCAATCAACGAGGCGCTCTCCCAGGAAATGGAGCGCGACGACCGCGTCTTCATCCTCGGCGAAGATATCGGCCTTTCCGGCGGCGTCTTCAAAGTCACCGACGGCCTGCTCGATAAATTCGGCGAAGACCGCGTCCTCGATACGCCGCTCGCCGAAGGCATCATCATCGCTGCCGCCATCGGCTCGGCCATGATGGGCCTGCGCCCGGTCCCGGAAATTCAATTTGCGGATTTCATCACGCCCGCCGTGGACCAGATCGTGCAGCAGGCTTCGAAGCTCCGTTACCGCAGCGCCGGCGGCTACTCCTGCCCCATCACCATTCGCATCTGTTGCGGCGCGGGCGGCGGCAGCGGCTTGTACCACTCGCAGGAAAACGCCGTGTGGTTCGTCCACGAGCCCGGCCTGAAAGTCGTGATGCCCTCGACAGCTTACGACGCGAAAGGCATGCTCCTCGCCGCGATTCGCGATCCCGACCCGGTGCTCTTCTTCGAGCACAAATCTCTCTACCGCCAGGCCAAGGGCGACGTCCCCGAAGGCGATTACACCGTGCCACTCGGCCCCGCAGCCATCCGCCGCGAAGGCCGCGATCTCACCATCCTCACCTACGGCATGATGACGCAGCTCTCGCTCGACGCCGCCGAGCAAATGTCCAAACGCGGCGTGGACATTGAAGTCGTCGAAATCCGCACCCTCGCGCCTATCGATAAAACCACCATCCTCAATTCCGTGCGCAAGACCAGCAAAGTCCTGATCGTCCACGAGGACAAGCGCACCATGGGCTTCGGCGCCGAACTCGCCGCC
>JBGPZR010000111.1:0-6854 GCA_041493845.1 Terriglobia bacterium
AGGCGCTCGCGCGCTCCTTCCATTGCTCGTTCCAGCGCATTCAGTTCACTTCCGACCTGCTGCCGAGCGACGTGATCGGCGTCAGCGTCTTCAACCCCGCGACGCAGGAATTTGAATTCAAGCCCGGCCCCATCTTCGCCAACATCATCGTGGCGGATGAGATCAACCGCACCACGCCAAAAACGCAATCCGCGCTGCTCGAAGCGATGAACGAATCGCAGATCACCGTGGACAATCACACGCACCCGCTGCCCCAGCCCTTCCTTGTCCTCGCGACGCAAAATCCCATCGAGCACCACGGCACCTATCCACTGCCGGAATCGCAGCTCGACCGCTTTCTGATGCGCATCCGCATGGGCTATCCGGCGCGAGAGAGCGAAAAAGAAATTCTCCGCAATCACGCCGGCCACTCGCCCGCAGACGCCATGGCGGCAATGCTCGACATCCCCGACATCCTGGCCATGCAGGAAGCGGCCTCAAAAGTGAAAGTGGAAGAGAGCCTGCTCGATTACGCGCTGGAAATTGTCGACCGCACGCGCCAGACGGAGCAGTTGAGCCTGGGCGTCAGCCCTCGCGGCGCCCTGATGCTGCATCGTGCCGCGCAGGCCCGCGCTTTCCTCGAAGGCCGCGACTATTGCCTGCCCGACGATTTCAAGCGCTTGATCCTTCCTGTGTTCGCGCACCGCGTGGTGGTCAGCTCGCGCTACGTCTCCACGCAGAAAAAATCCGAGCAGGCTGAAGCCATTCTCCGCGAAATCCTCGAGACCGTTCGCGTTCCGGTTTAAGTCCCATGGCAGAATTCATCGTCGCACGCTGGTGGCATGGCCGCGACAAACCCGGCTGGCGCAGCTTCGGCATCGCCATGCTCGTGCTCTCTTTGGCGCTGCTGATTGCTCTTTTCTCCGCAGCCGCGGCGCAGACCGGACGCATCTGGCTCGCAGGAATTACCACCGCCATTGCGCTTGGGCTCGCCGGGTGGGTAGCCGTCACCATCGTTCCCACTCTCGCGCGCCGCACCAGCCTGCGCTGGCTGGTGTATCAGGTGGACTACCGCCTGACGCGCGAAGGCATCATTTATCTCGGCGCGGTCTTCATCCTGATCCTCGCCGCGGTCAACACCGGCAACAACCTGCTGTTCATGATTCTCGGCTGCTCCCTCGGCGGCATTCTGATCTCCGGAATCCTTTCCCGAGTGGTGCTCACTGGTGTTGACCTGAAATTCGACCTGCCCGAGCACATCTTTGCCGAGCAGCCGGTTCTCGCCGAGCTCGAGCTGCGAAACGAAAAGCAGACCTGGCCGTCGTTTTCGCTGCGCGTGGTGGGCGAATCGAAAAAAACCGCGGCGCAAGTGCTCACGCGCCCCGTTTATTTTCCCTACATCCCGCGCCTGGGCGCCGCGCGCCAAAAAGTGGAGCTCGTCTTTCCCCGCCGCGGTATCTATCGCCAGGATGCCTTCAGCATCCATACGCGTTTCCCTTTCGGCTTCTTCGAAAAAACCCGCAAGGTGGATTCCAATATCGAAATCGTGATTTACCCGCGCGTCGAGCCCACCGACCAGTTCTACGAAGTGCTGCCGCTGCTGAGCGGCGAGATGGCCAGCCATTTCCGCGGCCGCGGCCACGAGCTCCATTCGCTGCGCGACTATCAATTCACCGACAGTGCCCGCTTTGTGGACTGGAAAGTGACCGCGAAGGCCGGGCGCATGATGGTCCGCGAATTCGCGCGCGAAGACGAGCGCCGCGTGATGCTGGTCCTCGACCCGTTCGTCGGACCCCCGCGCGCCGATTTGGGCCCCCTGGCCGAACCCGAGCACGCCGACCGCTTCGAGCGCGCCGTTTCCCTGGCCGCGTGCATCGCCTGGCACTTCAACGAGATCAATTCCGTGATGCAATTTCGCACCGACCGCTTCACTACTCCCATGGCTCCCGCGAGCGAAATCATCTACGAAACGCTGCGCGAGCTGGCCCTGATCGAACCCGACGCCTCGAAAACTGGCGGCGCATTTCTGGATGAACTCGTCGCCGAGCGCGAAATCTTCAAAATCATCATCACCAGCCGATCGCAAGGATCGATTCCCAGCGCGCTCTGGTCCTCGTCCTATTTCCTGTTCACCGACGCGCTGTAGAGTTCTTCTGGCTGGATTCACATCCGTCAAAGCAGTCCCGTTTTCAGTAGCGCCGGCGTCTCGCTTGTCCAGAGCGAAGTCGAAGGGCTGGCTCTTTCCTCTTTTGCTCCATTTTTGTAGCTCACGTCCCGTCCCGACCGCCTTTGTCGGGACTGACGTGAGGCTTTTGGCTTTGGCCATTGCCAGCCATCCGCCGCCGTTCATGCGAGAATACCCCGCGCATGAGGATCCATTTTTCACCGGCGGCGCGACGCAATTTTCAGAAGCGCCTCCTCGCGTGGTTTCGCACGCACCAGCGCGATTTGCCCTGGCGCGCGAGCCGCGATCCCTATCGCGTCTGGGTCGCAGAAGTAATGCTGCAGCAGACGCGCATCGCCGCCGTGCGCCCCTACTACCGCCGATTTCTCCGCCGCTTCCCCCGCGTCGAATCGCTCGCGCGGGCCCCGCAAGATGAAGTGCTCAAGTTCTGGTCCGGCCTGGGCTATTACAGCCGCGCGCGGAATCTCCATCGCGCAGCGAAGGAAATCGTCGCACGCCATGGCTCCAAATTTCCGCGCGAGCTCGAAGCCGCGTTACGTCTGCCGGGAATCGGCCGCTACACCGCCGCCGCCGTGTTGAGCATCGCGTACGACGTGCCGCTCGCTGTCCTCGACGGCAACGTCGCGCGCGTCCTCGCGCGCCTCGGCGCGGTTCGCGGCGACCTGCGCGCCCCGCGCCGCTGGCAATCGCTTGCCGCTGCGGCGCAGCAATTGCTCGCACCCGAAGCGCCTGGTGATTGGAATCAGGCGCTGATGGAACTCGGCGAAACAATTTGCACGCCGCAAACGCCGCGCTGCCCGGCCTGCCCCATTTCGCGCGCATGCCGCGCCTATGCGCAAGGCATCGTTGACCGGATTCCGGCACCCCGCCGCAAACGCGCAGCGGTCCAGATGAAAATTGCCGCTGCCATTCTGCTCGACCCGCGCGGCCGCACGCTTTTGCTACGAGACCCCGGCGCACACGACGACGTTCTGTTTTCGCGCCTCTGGCAATTCCCGGCCGTGGAGGTCGCGCACCACGCTCGAGCCGAGCTCGAAAAGCATCTCCACGCCACTCTCCAGATCGAAGCTCCCTCGCTCGAAGCCCTCGCGCAAGCGCGCCACGGCGTAACGTTTCGAAATATCCTGCTCCTCCCTTTCCTCGTGCGTGTCGCGCGCTTGCCCATGCGCCCGCGCACGCGCATCGTCCCGCTCGCCAGCCTCGCGCGCCTCCCTATCTCCAGCGCCACCCGCAAGCTCGCCCTAGCTGCCCAGTAGCGCATTGGCAGCGCGTCCATGCGCGCCCGCCGCGCGAGTGCTAGCATGGAATCAGCGCCATGGCTTCCGCCGCACGACCCATCGCGCCGCCGCTTTCGGCGGTGCAGCGATATTTCGAGATCTCGCTCTACCTCCTCGTCGCCACAGGGATCGTGGCCGTCGTCTCTACGAGCAAGCTCGATCTATTCACCACCATTGTTCCCACGATCGCGCTGGGCTACAAAGGCATCCGCCTCTGGCGCGGCCGCGGACCGGAAATATCCGTGCGCGTGGCCACCTGGCTGGTGCTCGCCTACTTTTTGTTTTTCCCACTTGATCTCTGGATCGTGTCCCGGAAATTAGCGGAAGGCACGCCGAACGCGTCGCTTTACTCCGCATTGCTCGCGGCCATCCACCTGTTGCTGTTTGCCACGCTTGTGCGGCTCTATTCCGCGCGCAGCAATCGCGATTACGCTTTTCTCGCCGTGCTGGCCTTCGCCGCCATTCTTGCGTCCGCAATTCTGACGGTCGAGACGAGCTTCCTGATTTCGCTCGCCGTTTTCCTGGTGCTCGCTGTCTCCACGTTCGTGGCACTCGAGATCCGCCGGGGCGCTGCGGGCGCCGTCTCGCCTCCACTCGAGCCGGGCACGCCGCTAGCCCAGCGTCTGACGCGCGCGCTCGGACTCACCTCGCTCCTCGTCGCCGTCGGCACGCTCTTTTTCGGCTCGGTGATTTTCTTCCTGATTCCGCGCTTCACCACCGGCTACCTCAGCGCCATGAATCTTCAGCCCACGCTCATGACGGGCTTCAGCGACAACGTCACGCTCGGCGAAATCGGACGGATCAAGAAAAACTCCGCCGTGGTCATGCGCATTCGCGTCGAAGACGATCCCAGCCGCGCGGAAGGCGTCCACTGGCGCGGCCTGGCCCTCACCGATTTCGACGGCCGGCGCTGGTTCACGCCCCAGCACGATCCCATCATCGTCAGCCCCAATAGCGACGGCGAATACCAGTTGATTTCTTCGCCACTCCGCAGCGGCGAATTCTATCCCCTGCGTTACACCGTCCTGATGGAGCCCATCGCCAGCGATGCGATTTTCGCCGCCCCGCGCCTGCAGAAGCTTCACGGCCGCTTCACCAACTCGACCGACCGCGCTGGCGACCGCCGCCATTCCGGCTATCTCATGATCGACAAGACCGGCTCGATTTTTAATCCCTTCCACAACGACACGAAAGTCCGCTACGAGGCCACTTCCCTTCTCCCCATCGTGCCGCCTGCGGAATTGCGCGCTGCTTCGGCGCCCTATCCCGATATCATTCGCGCGCTGTATCTTCAATTGCCGCCGCTTGACCCGCGCATTCCCAAGCTCGCCCAGCAAATTGCCGCCGGCTCGAGCAACAACTACGACAAAGCAGCGAACATCGAGCGCTACCTGAAAACGCGCCTCGGCTACACCCTCGACCTCACCGGCCCGCCGACCGCCGATCCGCTGCCTTATTTCCTTTTCGTGCGCCGCGCCGGACATTGCGAGTACTTCGCTTCGGCTATGACGGTGATGCTGCGTTCGCTCGGTATTCCCGCGCGCTATGCCACGGGCTTTCTCCCCGGCCAGTTCAACGACGTGGGCGGCGACTACATTGTCCGCGCCAGCGACGCGCACGCCTGGGTGGAAGCCTATTTCCCCGGCTACGGCTGGATTACCTTTGACCCCACGCCGTCCGCGGAGGAAAAGCCTGCCAGTCTGCTTTCGCGCCTCGCCCTGTATTGGGATTGGTTTCAATTTGCATGGGGCGAGTGGGTGATCAACTACGATTTCACGCACCAGATCACGCTGGCCCAAAATCTGCAGAAATCATCCCGCGACTGGAGCGACCGCGCGCGCCAGTATTACCAGCGGAAACAGCGCGAGGCCATGCGCCTCCTCCTCGCGCTCGACCGCCACATCGAAGCCTCGCCATATTTTCTGCCCACGGTGCTCCTCTTCCTGGTCGCGTTGCTTGTGTATCTCCGCGGCCGTTCGCTGATCGCCTACGTCCTCGCGCGCCTGGCTTTGCGCGCCCGCCGCGGCGGAAACCTGACCGCCTCTCTCGCATCACTTGAATACCGCGAGATGCTCCGCCTGCTCGAAAAGCGCGGTTGGAAGAAGTCCCCGTCGCAGACGCCGCTCGAATTCGCCGCGGCGATCCCTGCGCCCGATTTGTCCGCCCCCGTCGCGCAGTTCACCGAAATCTATCAATCGGCGCGCTTCGGCGATCACCCCGCCCGCATCGAGCAGATGTCCGCGCTCCTCCGCTCGATCCGCGACTCTGTCCGCTCGCGCAAGCTATAGCAACTCGGAATCCAAGCCTTTCCGTTCGCCCGTGATGTCGCAGCGGTGCTTGGCTGCTGGTAAGGGGATTCCCCAACAGTGATCGGCGGGTGAAAGGTGAGCAGCCACTTTCCGATTACCCAATGCAATATAAAAGGGCGCCTCTTTTGTAGAACTTATCGGGAGTCATCCGAGAGTGAGTTCCCGTGCGAAAACGCCATGAGATCCTGGCGGGGATAAGTGGTACGTCTTAGTTGGTGCAGGTCGGGTCGTGATAGCGCACCAAAACCGCATCCTTTTGGAACGCTTCCGAAAAGACAACTTCTCTGGACAATACCCGCGCCAATTGTGTGCTGTCTGGTTGGGAGTTGTTCCCAAAAAGTAAAGAATGCGCAGCCGCACGCAGCGGCCGTCGCCCGCCGCCTGGCTCGCACCAAGCGCGACCCATTACGCGCGAGGCTGCTGAATCCGCTCAGCCGTTTGCAGAAGATTTACTTCGGGAGCGTCCTGTCCCTTCGATCGGCGCCAAACGTTGAATCCATCCCTTACAAGGTTGAAGATCGTACGTCGATTTTGAGAAATCAATTTCAGCCATGCGGAGGGTCCCATTTGAGGGAAGTAGATTCCCCGAAAACACATTCGTGCGAGGAAAATGTTTATCCGATAACCCAACGGCTTAAGACGAAGCGAATCGACAGCCTTTTCTATTGCCTCCGCACTGTACGAACTAGCCCATCCGTACTTCACCTCGGCATGAGCTTCTGCGATCGTCATCTTCAGCGGCGTGTGGGCCATCTCAAAGGGAATGAATTCTTGCCAGTGTTTCGGCCGCGTCAGCCGCCCTGCGGCTTCAAGCCTCTTGTAAAGCGGCGTCGCAGGCAAGGGCGTGAGTAAGCCGAAAATGGGCAACCCCGGCGGCCAAGTGCGAATCTCCTGGAGCGTCCGTTCCGCGACCCCTGGCGTGTCGTTGTCCATGCCGAAAATGAAGGAAGTGATCGCATAAACGTTACGCTGCGCGAGCCTCTCGAGCACGGCTGCATATTCACCCGGCTTGTTGAATCCCTTGTTTACGCTGGCAAGGTTTGCGGGGTCGATGGACTCCATGCCGATGAAGACCCACTTGCCGCCCGAGGCAGCAATCAGGTC
>JBGPZR010000422.1:0-2382 GCA_041493845.1 Terriglobia bacterium
ATGGAAACTGCCGCTGGACAGATTTTCCGGAAGTCTCTAAGCTTGTGTGTTCCATGAAATCTCGCAGGAGCCGCGCGCGCACATGAAGTGCAACAACATTCTCGAAGCCGTGGGCAACACCCCGCTGATTCGGCTGAATAAGCTCGCGAAAAGTTCGCCAGCCGAAGTGTACGTCAAGGCCGATTACATGAATCCGGGCGGCTCGGTGAAGGACCGCATCGGTATGTGGATGATTGACGAAGCCGAGCGCAAAGGTTTGCTGAAGCCCGGCGGCACGATCATCGAAGGCACCTCGGGAAACACGGGCATGGGCCTGGCGCTTGTGGCCGTGGTCCGCGGTTATAAAGTAGTGTTCACCATCAACGACAAGCAGTCGCGCGAAAAAATCGATCTCCTGAAAGCATTCGGCGCGGAAGTGATCGTCTGCCCCACGGCCGTCGAGCCGGAAGATCCGCGCAGCTATTATTCCGTGGCGAAAAAGCTCGCCAAGGAAATTCCAAATTCCTATTACCCGAACCAGTACGAAAATCCCATGAACCCGGAGGCGCACTACCATACGACCGGCCCAGAAATCTGGAAAGACACCGAAGGAAAAATCACGCACTTCGTTTGCGGCATGGGCACGGGCGGAACAATCAGCGGCGTCGGAAAATATCTGAAAGAGCAGAACCCGAACGTAAAAATTATCGGCGTGGATCCCATCGGCTCGCTCTACTACGAATTCGTGAAGACGGGAACAGTGGGCAAGGCGCTCACCTATGTGGTCGAAGGAATCGGTGAGGACTTTTTTCCGAAGACCATGAATCTGAAAATTCTGGACGACGTCCTGCAGGTGAACGACGAAGAATGTTTCGTCTGGGCTCGCCGTCTTGCGAAACAAGAGGGAATTTTCACGGGCGGCTCGGGCGGCGGCTGCGTGGTGGGTGCGCTGCGCGTCGCGAAGGAGGCCAGGCGGGGCGAGATGATTGTCGCGTTTCTGCCGGATTCCGGCGCGCGCTACATGAGCAAGATTTACAACGACGGATGGATGCGCGAGCACGGCTACGTGGACGCGGAAGTCGCCATCTCCGCCGCGGACGTGATTCGCGCCAAGCACCAGAACGGCAAGGGCCGGGAGTTGATCGTCGTGCGCCCCCACCAGACTGTGTTCCACGCGCTGCACACCATGCAGAAGCAGGATATTTCGCAGTTGCCCGTCTTCGAAGAAGAAAGCTCCATCGGCACCGTTTTCGAAGACCAGATCCTCAACCTCGCGCTCCAGGGAAAAGACCTGCACAAACTCGTCATCCGCGAAGTGATGGGCCCGCCGCTCCCGCAGGTCCCGGCCAATGCTCCGGTCGAGCGCATCACCCACATCCTGAGCCACGGCAGTCCGGCTGTGTTCGTCGAAATGCCCGGCAGCAAACTCGAAATCCTCACCAAATTTGATTTGATGGACACCGTCGCCGGCCTCGTCGAACAGCGGCGATAATCCAGCCTCGATCCGGCGCCCGCACCCAGCGAATTATTTCTGCACGTTGATGAATTTGCAGACGTCTTTCACCGCGTTCGACATCATCATCGTCGAGGTGCTGTACACGGCTTCCCCGCCGCGCTTGTACACGGTGAATTTGTAATTTCCGGACCAG
The DNA here is from genome assembly GCA_041493845.1 of Terriglobia bacterium. GTDB lineage: Bacteria > Acidobacteriota > Terriglobia > Acidiferrales > UBA7541 > Palsa-295. Next base: position 1,629 of record JBGPZR010000422.1, read on the forward strand.
CCCCACGCTTCCAGCATGTAGTCGGACTGTTTCGAGTCGAGCGTAATCGAGACGTTCGGGCACTTATCGATAAAATGTTTCACCAGGTCCGCGCGAAGCACGGTGGAAGCGGGAGACATCACCAGCTTCACAGGTTTTGGTTCAGGTCCGGCGCTCGCCGCACCCGCGAGCAACAGGATTGAGAGGCCCAGCAGAATTTGTTTCATGGTCCAACCTCCTTCTTAAGAAGTATGAATGCCAACACAATTGTGACGCTTCTTGCGGCCGAGTGGTTGCCGCTCGCCGTGCCCGGTTACGCACCTGCTACATCACCTCGACGACTGCCAGCGACATATCGTCCGCCGCAGGTCCGCTGCGCCACGCCGCCACGCGGGCAATTTGCCCGCTGCCTCCGGCCACGCGACCTCCCGTCTTGCAATCGCCCGGAACAAATCTCCAAAGGCTCGGCGAGAATTCTGCCGAATGGAAGGGGGAGCGACAGTCTCTTATGTCGGAACCCTTCACGACGTTCAGGGTGAACTGAAGCTCTGACCCCCTGAATCCCGGCGAGCGCCGCCCGGGCCTCGCGACGTCGCCGAATCGCCGAATCGCCGAATCGCCGAGAAAAACGAGATGCAAGGACCCCGGAAGTAGTTGCGATTAGAATTGGTCCCGATCCTTTGTTTTGAATAAGTTGCGGCGAATTCTATTCGCACCTTGTTGCGATTAGATTCTGAAGTCTGGACCCCCCTTCGCAACCCCATAATGCTTCGGC
>JBGPZR010000366.1:0-2916 GCA_041493845.1 Terriglobia bacterium
GATGCAAAGTGGCTACGAAGTCTGGATGGGGCAAGCAGTGGTTCTTCGCGTGGCAGCGGGCGATCTGCGCGTGCCTTTGCGCGGGCGGCTGCTTTCAGAAACGAAAGAAGTGATCCGGCTGCGTATTGCGGATAGCTGGGATGTGGACATCTTCAAATCCATGATTCTGGGTGTGGAGCACGACAATCCGGTTTTGGTCATTAACTAAGGGGAAGGCATGAGCGCACTGGCAAACGGCGACTGGGAATCACGGGGGAATGCAACCGTTGAGTCGATGCCTTTTCCGAAAAGTTCGGAGGAGATGGCATTGCGGGAACGGATGCGGATTTTTCGCGACACAATTCTTGTCTTGGGATTGCAGCTTGTTTTTCGGGCAACGATGGCATTGCGGCGCTGGAATTACTAGCCGCCGAACTGCCCGATAGATTTTACCAGCCCAACGCCCCTCACAACCCCCGACCCCGGGTCTGTCCCCCCAACAGGCCCGGGGTTTTTTTTGCGTCTGTGATCTTCAGTCCGATTGTTGTTGGTTAGATTTGGCGCGAGTGTGGCTCGGAAGAGCACAGCCAGCCCTCGGCTGAGCTCGGGACAAGGGATTGGCTGTGCTACCGGGCAAAGTCAACGGCGGGTAGATATATGGCGAATCGCGATCCGATTTTTGTGCGTGGGGGTTCGGGCGATGGTTGGTCGTAGGAGCACAGCCAGGATTGGATGTGCCACAAAAGGCAGGGGATGTAGAAAACGCATGGGAGATGCCGTGGAGTCGAGGTAACATTCCCCCCGGCGGTTACGCCAAATGCCAGGAGCCCATCCGATGAGGATTGCGAGCGTCGCAAGCGCTTTTCCGAAAAATTACTACAAACAGGAAGTGGTCGTGGAGGCGCTGAAGAAGCAGTGGCGCAAGCATCTGCCCAATGTGGACATCCTTGACCGGCTGGACGGAAGCATGAAAGTGGAAGGGCGGTACGCGGTCGAGTCGATCGAATTCTACGAGAACATGGAGACCTGGGGGGAGGCGAACAACGCGTGGATCGAACACGCCTTGGACCTGGGAGAAAAAGCACTGTGCCGGGCGGTGCAGAAGGCGGGGCTGGAACCAAAAGATCTGAGCGCGCTCTTCGTGGCGTCGGTCACCGGAATCGCGGCGCCCTCGATTGATGCACGGCTGGTGAACCGCATGGGGCTTTCGCCGAATATCAAACGCATCCCGATATTCGGGCTGGGCTGTGTCGCTGGTGCGGCGGGAATTTCGCGGGCGGCCGATTATGTGCGGGGGTACCCGGATCAGGCCGCGGCGCTTTTGTCGGTGGAGCTGTGTTCGCTGACCCTACAGAAGAAAGATCTCTCGATGGCGCACCTGATCTCAGCGCTGCTGTTTGGCGATGGCTCGGCGGCGACGGTGGTGGTGGGATCGGAAGTGGAATGCAGCGGGCCAGAAATTCTGGCGACGAAGTCCATTTTCTATCCCAATACGGAGCGCGTGATGGGCTGGGATATCTCGGAGAAGGGATTCCGCATCGTACTATCGCCGGAAGTTCCGGACACGGTAATCAAGCACCTGGGCGGGGACGTGGATACATTCCTTGGCGAGCAGGGCTTGAAGCGCAGCGACATCAAGAGCTGGATAATGCACACGGGCGGGCCCAAGGTGCTGGAAGCAACCGCGATTGCTCTGGGGCTAACGGAGAAGGACCTGGCGCCGTCGTGTGACTGCTTGAGGAAAGTCGGAAATATTTCTTCGACCTCGGTGCTGCTGGTGCTGGAGGATGTGTACACGCACCGGCGGCCGGCGCCCGGTGCGATGAGCATTCTCGCGGCGATGGGGCCGGGGTTCTGCTCGGAACTTGTGCTCTTGAGATGGTAGGAGTCCGGGAAATGAGGATTGATGGGGGCGGATGTTCTGGTGGTGGGGGCGGGGCCGGCCGGGCTGGCGACGGCGATTGCAGCAAGCTTGCAGGGTCTGCGGGCAACGGTGGCCGATTCGCGGCGCCCGCCGATTGACAAGACTTGCGGCGAAGGACTCCTCCCGGAAGCGGTTGCGGCACTACGCAGACTCGGAATCGAACTCAGTTCACGCCTGGCATTTCCATTCAAAGGAATTCGATTCACGGACGAAGCGTCTTCTGCCTGCGCGAGTCTGGTAGAGGGAACTGCATTTGGATTGCGGCGGACGGCGCTGAATCAACTGCTGATCGAACGCGCGGCGCAAGTGGGCGTCACATTGTTGTGGGGCGCACGCGTTTCGGGGTTCGATTCACAGGGCGTGAGCATTGACGGCACGCGGCATCACTGCCGATGGCTGGTGGGCGCGGACGGGCGGGATTCCGCGGTGCGAAAATGGGCGCGGTTGAACACGGTGGGCGCGCGGCGGTTGCGATTCGGTTTCCGCAGGCACTATTTGATCACTCCCTGGACAGATTTCGTCGAGGTGTACTGGGGCGAGCGATGCCAGATGGTGGTGACGCCGACGGGCGCCGAAGAAATCTGCGTCAGCCTGTTGACCAGCGATCCGCAGATGCGTATCGAGCGGGCGCTCCCTCAATTCCCCGGCCTGGCACGGCGCCTGCAAGGCGCACCAACGCTGACAAGCGAGCAAGGGGCAGTCACGGCGCTGGAGAGAACGCGAGCCGTGGTTCGAGGGAACATTGCACTTGTCGGTGACGCTTCCGGGACAGTGGACGGAATCGCAGGACTGGGATTGAGCCTGGCGTTTCAGCAGGCAATTTCTCTGGGCGAAGCGCTGGCGCGCGAGGATCTGAATTATTACCAGGCAGCGCACCTGCGGATCTGCAAAATTCCCGCGCGGCTCAATCGGCTGCTGCTCTTGATGAACCAAAGCGCGTGGATCCGAAGGAAAGCGCTGCGGCTATTCGCGGACTCGCCGCGGCTGTTCAGCGGGCTGATGTCGCTGCACAC
>JBGPZR010000113.1:0-6798 GCA_041493845.1 Terriglobia bacterium
GTGCCCGTCGAAATCGGCCACGCCGCCCAGCCAGCTATTCACTTTGTACTGGCCCGAGAGTTCCCACCCGTTCAGATTCACATTCGGAGAGCTATTGAAACGCTGATAGCTGTACCCGCCGAACAATTCCACTTTATCCTGCGCGTGCGCGGATAAGGACACCAGGAAAAACAATCCCAGCAAAAACGGCAGTTTACGCACCATTAGAAAATCCTCCTGACGATTGTTTGATTTTGAGACGCGCTGCACGCCCCGCGGCAGCCGTCTCGTCCCGCTAATTCGGGCGCTTCGAAGCCCCTGCAGGGGCAGGAAGCACCACTTCGGGCTGGAGAAGAGTTGGATGCGCGCTGCTACCCAAGGGTTACCAGAGAAAAATGTGCTTACAGGAGGGGTTCGCCGGCGTGTTGCGCGATGATTTCGCGCGTGGTATCGCGCAGGCGCACGATTTCGTGCCAATCGCTGCCCGCCGATGGGTCCGGCATCACCAGCGGGCCCAGCGTCACCGTGATGCGCCCGCGCCGCGGCAAAAATGTTTTATCCCGCAAAATCTCTCGCGCGCCGTGCACTGCAACCGGGCAGATCGGCCGCTGCGTATCCACCGCGGCCTTGAACGCACCGAGCTGGAAGGGCCGGATCCCGGTGATTGCCGTGAATGTTCCTTCCGGATAAATCCCCACGGATTCGCCTTTACGCAGCGCCGCGTTCACTTCCTCGGCCTGGCGGATGCGCGCCTGCGGGTCGCTGCGATCAAAGCCAAATTGCCCCGAGCGGCGGATGATCGTGCCCACCACAGGCATCGAAAGTGATTCGCTCTTGGCGACGAAGCGCACATCATCCGGCAGCACCGCCAGGGTGACGAGAATATCGATGTAGCTCGAATGATTCGGCGCGAAAATCCACGGGCCGGTTTTCCCGAGCTCGTTCAGAATTTTGCCGCCTTCCACGCGAATGGGGATGCCCGCCGCACGGAGCAACCAGCGCGCGCCGGCGTGCGTGCGCCGCGCCGCGCGCTGGCGGTCCCGCGCGAGCACAACAGCCAGCCAGACGGGAAGCAGCCCGAGCGTGAGCGTCACCAGCGCGTACACGCCGTAGACCATTCCCATCGCGCCGCTCCCCCCGCGCTTGAGCCATGCCCACGCGCGCGGAGCCGCCCCGCGCACCGCCAGCCTGGCCACCTGCACCCAGGCAGGCGGCACCTTCTTGCCGAGTTTTCCCTCGAGATAGAGCCGGCGCGTCTCGCTGCGGCGCAATTTTCCGCTGGAAGTTTTTGGAATGGATTGCGGCGCGAGTAATTCCACCACGTCCGGCGGCATGCCCATCGCCTCATCCACGGCGCGCACGATCTCGGCGGTGATACGGCCGGCGCCGGCCATGTCGCGGACTTCCGCCGCCACCACCAGCCTCTCGGTTCCGGTGCGCGCGTCCGGCGCGCCAAACGCCACCACGCATCCCGGGCGCACTCCCGCAACGCGTCCCGCGATTTCCTCCACTTCATGCGGATAAATATTGCGGCCCGCCTTGATGATCACGTCCTTGGCGCGCCCGGTGATGTAGAGTTCGCCACCGGCCCAATACGCCAGATCCCCTGAATCGAGCCAGCCGCCTTCCTGGATCAGTTCGCGCGTGGCTGCCGGATTCCGGTAGTAGCCGCTGGTGGCCGCGGGGCCGCGGAACCACAGCCGCCCCTCCGCGCGCTCGGGCAGATCGCGGCCTTCCGCGTCCACAATGCGCACGCTGACGCCCGGAATCGGTTTGCCGGCATTCACGAACTCGAGTGGCGCAGGATCATTTGCGCTCGCGGGAATTGCCCGGCCTTCCGATTCAAACGCAGCGCGCTCGATGCGATCTACTTTGAAGCCCGCGCCCATCCGCGGCACGGCAACTCCCAGCGTCGCCTCCGCCAGCCCGTACACCGGCAAGAGCGCCTCGCGCCGGAAGCCATAGGGAGCAAACCGCGCCGCAAATCGTTCGAGCGTTTCGGCGCGCACGGGCTCCGCGCCATTCGTCGCCGCGCGCCAGGAGCTCAGGTCGAGCCCCTGCAAATCTTTGTCCGGGATTTTTCGCACGCACAACTCGTAGGCAAAATTCGGTGCCGGGCTGATCGTCGCGCGGTGGCGATCGATGGCTCGCAGCCAACGCTCCGGCCGGCTCAAAAACGCCAGCGGCGACATCACTACCAGCGGGATACCGGTAAACAGCGGCACGAACCACGCGCCGATTAGCCCCATGTCGTGATACAGCGGCAGCCAGCTCACACACACGTCTCCGGGCTTGATTTCAATTCCCGCGATAATCGAATGGATATTCGAGAGCAGGTTCGCGTGCGTCAGGATCACGCCCTTCGGATCGCCGGTCGAGCCGGAGGTGTATTGCAGAAACGCGATGTCTTCACCGCGCGCGCGATGCGAGAGATTTTCCACCGGCCGCCATTCGGTTGCTGAGGGCTTGTCCGGCGCCGGCGCGCTCGCCAGGCGCTTTGCATTCAACACCTCGCGCAGCGACGGAACGCGCGGCTGCAGCAGGCGCGCGAGTCCCTCGGCTTGCCGCCAGGTGACCAGAAAACGCGCTTCCGCATTGCGCAGAATGTTCGATTGCCGCGCGGCATATTCGGCGATGCGGTCGGCGCGGAACGGAGGATAAATCGGCACAGGAATTCCGCCCGCCAGCAAGATCCCCGCAAACGTCCAGAAAAATTCCGCGCAGGTGGGCAGCATGATGGCCACTGGCTGGCCCGGCTCGAGCCCGCGGCGCTGCAACTCCTCCGCGACGGCCGAAGCGCGCTCGTACAGCTCGCCAAACGTGATGGTGCGCAGCTCGCCGTTTTCCTCGTAAAGCTGGATGTGCGCGCGTGCCGGTTCGCCGCGCCCGCGCAGCCGCAGGACTTCCGTCAGCGTTTCGGCCCGGCGGATTTCCTGCTCCAGGTCAGGGCGAAGCGCCGGCGAAACAGAGATAGAGGCGGGGGCCACGGCAGCGCCAGCCGCAGACACAGAGCGCATGCTAGCTCCCGGGGCGGCTGCGCCCGGCTCCTCACGCAGGATTGCGTCGATCAGGTCCTGCACCGTATCGGCTTCGGCAACCACGCGGTCCGGCAAGCGTATGCCGCAAGCATCGCCCAGGCGAAGCATCAGTTCCACGCGCTCGAGGCTTCCCAGCCCCAATTCGCGCTCGAGGTGGGCCATCGAGCTTCGCGCCGCCAATTCTTCCAGGCCGCGCGCTCCGCCCAACTCCACAAGGAGCTGGCGCACCACCGCGAGTGCTTGTGCTTCTACGGCCGTCTTGCGATCGAGTTTTGTTCCGGTGGCGCCCAATGAAATCGCCGGTCAGTTCTTGGCGCAGTTTTGTGAAGGGGACATTGTCAACTGCTGACGCGAGGGTACCACCGCACCAAGCAGCGTTCAACCTCTTCGACTTTCTCGACGCCCCGGCGCGAAGGCCAGCGGAAATCAAGCGAAGACCGCAAGCGGTACCTTCGTACCGGAAATAATTGAACCGAGTGGCCTATCGACGCTGCAAACACCACCCGGCACAATCGCTGTGGATTCGGGGCCCTGCGCGGCGCCCTGCAAGAGGCTCTGAAGGGCAACCTTCGGGGAAGCCGGGCCGCCCGCGGGCACCTCGAGTCTCTGCACCTCCATCACCCCATGCCCACGAGCGGTCGGTACCCCCACCGGCCGCTCCCCTTTCTTGGCCTCTCTGATTGACCTCAAATCACGCGCGTTGATTGCTTATCGGCCCCATAAATACAATCCATCTTGACTTCCCATCTGCGCGGTTCTATAGAAGGCCGCAGAGCCGTGTGGGCCGGAGATAAAAAGGGGTGCGTTCCGTTTCGCAGGCGCGAAGCGAGCTGGTCTCTCACCCTTTGCCTCCGCTCATTTTTGAGCGTCCACAAATTCATCTTGTGACGTGCGTGGGAGATTCATAACAGGAGGTGGGGCGTGACGCAGAAACAAATCCGTCTCGTTTGTGCATTCTTCTTGGCGATATTGGCACTTTTTAGCGGATCAGCTTGGTGCCAGACCACCGCGTCGCTGCGCGGGACCGTGACAGACAAGTCGGGCGGTGTGGTTGTGGGCGCCACGCTCACCCTCACGAATGCGGCCACCAATTTCTCCCGCCATACTTCGACAGGGGCTGACGGCACATACCTGTTTGATCTGGTGCAAGTGGGATCCTACAAGCTGACCGTTGAAAAGCCTGGCTTCGCGACTTTCGTGCAGACGGGGATCGTCCTCGAGTTGAGCCAGTTCGGTCGTTTGGATGTGGCACTGAAAGTCGGCACGGCAACCGAGGTGGTGCAAGTGAGGGCAGACGTCGCACAGGTTGACACAACGGGTGCTGTGCTGGGTAAGGTTGTGAGCGAGCGCATGATCGTGGATATGCCTCTTCTCGATCGCGATACGTTACAACTTGGATTGCTCCAAGCCGGCGTATTCGCAACTGCTCCGGACGATGGCACCCATAACCCCTTCTCGGTGAGCGGCCAGCGCTCCGAATCCCTTACGTTTCTGCTCGATGGAGCGAACAATACCGATTTCCTTGGCAACAACATCGTGGTGAACCCGAACCCCGACGCCGTCGCGGAATTCAAAATTCTGACGAACAACTACGACGCGCAGTATGGCCGAACATCGGGCGGAATCGTCAACCAGATCACCAAATCTGGCACGAATCAATTTCACGGCGATGCCTTCGAATTCCTTCGCAACAACGTCTTCAACGCCCGCGATGCTTTCCTTGCCCCCGGGGAACCTAAGCAGACCTTTAAGCGAAATGTGTTTGGCGCAACGGGCGGCGGGCCGGTCAAGAAGGACAAGACCTTTTTCTTCCTAGCCTATCAGGGGTGGCGCAGCCGCGAAGGCCAGGTCTCGCCAACCCTGTCGGTGCTCGACACAAAGGAGCGCGGCGGCGACTTCAGTGGACTCCTGACCGGAACGCCCGCGGATTTTTGTCCGTCAAGCCAACAATCGCCAGGCGATCCCCTGTTCGATTCGGGCCAGATCTTCGACCCCCAGGGGGCAAGATTTACTTGCGGCGGGGGGACGACGATCCCCATTACGCCTCTCGCTGGCAACAAGATCCCCGTAAATCCGATCATTAACAACTATATTCAGAAATACTTGCCTCAACCCAACGTCGGGACCAATGGATTCGTGTCGTCCCCCACAGGTGCAATCGATCAGGACCAGGGAGTCCTGCACTTTGATCACAAGTTGACCAGTCGAGACAGTCTTTCGTTTGTGTACGTGATCAACGACTTTCGGGACGCGCTCCCCTTTCTTATCAACCATGGAGCTTCCACGGGCGGTGACGTACCGGTCGGGTCCGGATTTACAGATCGGCGACGCACGCAGCTCGGGAGCTTTGCGTGGATGCACACCTTTTCCGGCGGGAAGCTGAATGAATTTCGATTTGCCGCCAACCGTTTTGCCAGTTTGCAAGCCGTTCCAGATGACCATACCAGCCCTGCCAGCCTCGGCTTTACCAATGTGAATCCGGATGACGCGGCCGGGATGGCGCCTCCTATCCTCTTCACGAATGGATTCAACCTGGGTCCCTCGCCACAAGGGCCTACCAAACTGAACCGTGCTACGTTCGAATGGCAAGACAACTTCACATGGACACGTGGGCGTCATGAATGGAAATTCGGAGGCAACATTACACGAATCCGCCAAAACTACGTCTTCGATTTCTTCAATAACGGCAGCTATGATTTCACGTTCGGGAACTTCACACAGAATGAGCTGGCCGATTTCGTCGGCGGGTACTGGGACAATTACTTCCAGTTTTCGGCGGCCGGCTACGGGATTAGGACCAGTTCGCTGGGCCTTTATGTGCAGGACACCTGGAAAATCCTTCCCCGGCTGACCTTGAACCTGGGCCTGCGCTATGACTACAACACTCCTCAGAGCGACATCCACAACAATATCTTGGGCTTCTTCCCGGGCACCCAATCCACAGTCTTTCCGAATGCACCTCCGGATATCCTCTATCCAGGCGATCCTGGGACGCCCAATAAAGCCCTGGTCTATCCTGATTACAATAACTTCGCGCCCCGGTTTGGTTTTGCCTGGGACATGTTCGGGAACGCCAAGCTTGTGATGCGGGGCGGCTTTGGCATCTTCTACGATATTGAGGACGGCGCTTTGAATCTCCAGTTCGGCGGACAGCCTCCCTTCGGAGGGATTACCAATACCTTCCCGAATGACTTTCAGGGGATCTCAGGTGACACTCCCGGGACCGGACCCATGGGCGATCCGTTCAGTGCTTTCGGTCAGCTAAATCCGTTCCCATTTGCTTCGCGCGGTCTAGTCGGAACTTTCTTCGATCCGAAGATATCGTTCGCATACACCACGTTCCCGCATTTCCGGACTCCCTACTCGGAGAATTACAACTACGGTTTCCAGTGGCAGGCGACAAGAAACACAATGGTTGAGGCTGTTTATGTCGGCAGCCTTGGGCGGAAGCTGATCTCCACGGCGGAGACAAACTTCCCCGACCCGACGATTGAGCAACAGCAACTCTTGACACCCGGCGGCATCAATATCGATTGTGCCCGGCGGGTCCACAACGCAAGCGGTGCAATTATCGGTGACATCACACAGTGCGACGCCAACGGCGTCGCGCACGGAGCCACGCAGCTTCTCACGAACACAAGCGACGGCTTGTCCGACAGCCATCAGTTCCAGCTCACAGTAGATAAACGCTTCAGCGAACACTTCACTTTCCGGGGGGCTTACACGCTTGCCAAGACGATTGACGTCACCTCCGGCTTCCGCTCACGCTCGGGCCAGTACA
>JBGPZR010000196.1:0-4929 GCA_041493845.1 Terriglobia bacterium
ATCGTCTTCAGCGATTTCTGGGCGGCGATGCGCAGAGAATGCGCTGTGGAGGAACGCAGCGCATGTGCAGTCGTCCTCCCGCCAAGCTGCATGCTGGCCGCATGGATTACGAAGCGCGCTTTCAGATTGCCGCCCGAGGTGATGGCCGCGCCGCCCACGGGAATGCTGCCGATGGCGTTGCTTTCTTCCTGGATTCTGTCTCCTCCCTTGCGGCGAATTGCCCCGGCCACGCCGCCACCGAGTTGGAGATCGTTGTTCGCGGCGTTGACGATGGCATCTGTGTCCATCTCGGTGAGGTCGCCCTTCATCAGGATAATCTTGCCGGTGGTTTTCATTCTTGAAAGGCCCGGATGCGGCCGGGGATGACTCCCGGCGATTCGCGCAGCACCACCACATCCTTTCCCATGCGCCGTCCAACTTCCGCGCAGGCCGCGACCGTGGCATCGGAAGTTTCGAGCGCGCGAATGATTTCGAGCAGTTTTACATCCGGCACGGGATGGTGGAAGCGTATGCCAACGCAATTTTCTGCGCGAAACGTGATCGCAGCCAGTTCATTGATCGAGAGTGAGGAGGCGGTGCTGGCGAGGATGGCGTCCGGCTTGGCAAATTTGTCGAAGATGGTGAAGATTTCGAGCTGAAGCTCCATTTCTTCCGGAAGCGCCTCGATGAGCAGATCGGCCTGGCGGCATACGTCTTCCACCAAGCGGGCTGTGGAAAGATTCGCGAGCGCGCCCGCTTTCTGTTTCGGCGTTAACTTCCGGGAAGCCATGCCCTCTTCCAAAGTTTCGCGGATGTAGGCCACGCCTTGCTCGAGGATCACCGGCGACATATCCTCGAGCACGGTGCGGTAGCCACCGATGACCGAGGCGCAGGCGATCCCGCGGCCCAGCGCGCCCGCTCCGATTACTCCGATGGTTTTCACGTCCATCGATTCCCTTTAGTGTCTGGCCACCTTAATATCTGGGCACAGCCGAGTCCACCTCCACCGCCCAGCGGTCGATTCCCCCTACCATCGAGCGCGCGCCTGCCACACCCTGCGAGCGCAGCCAAGCCGCAGCATCCAGGCTGCGCATCCCGTGATGGCAGAGCAGGACGATTTCGCCTGCGTCTTCGAGGACCGCGAGGTTTGAAGGGATTTCGCGCAATGGAATCAGCATCGCGCCCTCGATCCGCGACGTGTCGTGCTCCCATTTCTCGCGCACATCCACTAAGAGAAACTTTTCGCCTCGCGTGAGAAGCACTTTCACCTCACGCGGCGTGATTTCGATATTGGCGAGAATGTCTTCGGTCATCAGTAGCCAAAATCCACGGCGGCGGAAAGCGCGTGCTGTTTCACGCCGAGGCCTTCGGTTCGCGCTGCGCCCAGCAGATTCACATAGGTGCGGCGATCGGGCGCCTGCAGAATCCAATGGGCCAGCCACTCTTCGAAATCTTCGAGCCGGCGCGTCTGGTCGTGATACTGGGCGAAGAATTCGTGATCGCGGCCGTAATACCCCTGCACGGGCGAGGGATGCGCGCCCCACGGTTCGTGGACCACAGCCGTGACGAGAAACCCCGGAACGAGCGTGCGGTTCGGATCGGATGCGATGACGCCGGGCTCGACAATTTCTTCCGCGACGATTATCAATTTGCGCGCGGCGCGAGCGCCATCCACGGCGACTCCGAGGCTGCCCCAGAGGTGCGCGTTTCCCTGCGCGTCGGCACGCTGCACGTGCAGAATCGCGACGTCCGGCCGCAACGCGCGCACCGCCACGAGCTTCTCTTCGCTGACCGGTGAAGAGAATTCGCGCAGATTCCCATTTTTCTTCAGCAGATCGCTGCCCAGCGTCGCGTACGTGGGCATGAATGGGACGCCGAGCGCAGCCGCATGCAGCGCGAGCGCCATGGTGAAATTCGAGTAGTCCACCGTTTCGATGCGGCGCGGAATGCCGTGCTCGACAGCCCGGCGGAAGCAGTATCCCACGCCTGCGGAAACGTTCCCGACCCACGCCGCCATCACGCGCGCAACGCAGCCCGCACCAACCATCTGGTCGAAGAGAATATCGGAGATGGGGCCCACGAGCGTGAGGTCGCGCCGCCCCTGGCGAATCAACTCGTGGCCCGCTGCGAATGGGATCATCTGCTCGAGCTGAGTGCCGAGGAGCACCATCGAGCCCGAGGGAACATGCCGCGCGATGGCTTCGCGCATGGTCAACAATTTGGATTCGGAAGTCATTTGTGGCATCCGGGTCAGCGCGTCCAGAAATGATTCGGGTCAATCTCACGCATCACGGAAAGCTCTGCGTCGCTCGGCGGAAGCGTTTCGATCAATTCATCCGCAACGCGGAGCGTCCAACCGGTATTCGCGAGCACTTCCTCAACGCTTATGCCGGGATGCACGGAGGCAAGGAAAGCCTCGCCATCATGGCCGAAGCGCAGTACGCCGAGCGTGGTGATCACAGCGGAAGGCCCGGAAGCAACCGGCAAGCCCTGGGCGCGCCGCCAGCTATTGCCGGAGCCATAGCCGGGCGATGTGATGTGCCCCACGCGATCGCAGAGCCGGCTGCGATCATGCACCAGCAGCACGACCGTGCGCCGCGCGAGGCAGGCGATGTCGCAAGCGCCGCCAGAACCGGGCAGCCGCTGCACCTCCTTGTTGCGGCGCCCCCACGTAGTATTGAGATTGCCGAAGCGGTCCACTTCGGCGGCGCCGAGAAAACCAACGTCCACGCGGCCTTGTTGCAGCAGTCCCATCACGTCGAGCATTTGCCCGCATTGCGTGGCGCCGCGAAGATTCGGCGGGTCGCCCATGGTGTAGAGCAGTTCAGTCGAGGGAGTTTCGCGGATGATTCCGTTTTCAAACAGGCCGATTGCGCCAGGCGCGTGCGTGCGGCGTGCGACGAGGAATGCGAGCATAGGCAGCCGCATGCCGACGAAGACGAGTTCCCCATCGGCGATTTCGCGCGCTGCGGCGGCCACCATCAATTCGCTGAAGGTGTAGCCGCGCGTGGCAAGTTCTGGTTCCGAATGTGCCGCCACGATTGGTGCGTGCTCCCTTTTGGTGTGACCTGCCGCCGCTAGTGTCCGTGGTAGTTCGGCTTGCGCTTCTCGATGAATGCATTCAAGCCCTCGAGGCAATCCTCGGACTGGAAGCAGTGAATCTGCAGGCGGATTTCTTCATCGAGAGCGGCCTCGAGAGCTTTGCGATCGTTGCCCAGTATCGCGTGCTTCGCGTCCCGGAACGGGAGGGGGGCCGCGCTGGCCATACGTTCGGCCAATTTTCGCGTCTCCTCCTCGAACTGCGCCGCTGGATAAACATGGTTCACAATTCCCATCCGCAGCGCGTCCTCCGCAGACAGAATCTCCGCGGTGTAGAACAATTCCGACGCGAGCGTCTGCCCGACAATTCTCGGCAGAAAGTATGTGCCGCCGAAATCGGGATATAGCCCGATTTGCGCGAACGACTCCGCGAAGCGGGCTTGATCCGATGCGATGCGAATATCCGCTGAGAGCGCAAGATTCATGCCGCCGCCCGCCGCCGGCCCGTTCACGGCTGCGATGACAGGCTTGGGCATGGTGGCGATCGCCAGGCAAACGTCTTTGCCCGCGATGAGCAAGGTCTCCAGCTCTTTCGCTGCATTGCGCATCCGCAAATCGCGCAGCAGCCCGATATCCCCGCCGGCGGAGAATGCGCGGCCCGCCCCGGTGATCACGATGGCGCGCACGCCGGGATCCTGGCCCGCGTGAAGTATCGCGTGCACCAGCGCGCGCCCGAGCTCAATGTTTAAAGCGTTCAATTTTTCGGGGCGGTTCAATCGCAGCGTGACGACGGCGCCGGAGCGTTCTTCCAGGAGTACAGGCCCGGTGGCGGCTTGCTTTGCAGCTTCACTCATTTCGTCTCACCCGTCTCAGGAGTCCTTCAAACTCTTCAGCAGCGCGGCAAGTTTCTTGAAATAGCGCATTTTTACGCCACGCTCGGTTCCGGCATTCTGCCCGCTGGTGGAAGGAAGCACGAACACGTGGGCGCCGTAGAGTTTTTCCTTCTGCAAGCCAAACTTGCAGGGACGCCCGGCAAATTTTTCGTACACCATCTTGCCGTTGAAGGCGATCACGCGCGGGCGCAACTCTTCCAGTTTCTGCGCGAGCAGCACGCGCCCTTCGGCGAACTCCTGCCGCTCGATTTCTTCGATTCCTCGGGTGGGACGCTTGACGAGGTCGGTCATGCCGATGCCGAACTCGAGGATGCGCCGGTCATCTTCATAGCTGAGCGCTTCCGGAATCACGCCCGACTCGTACATCATCGGCCAAAACTGATTGGAGCGCCCGGCGTAGTAGTGGCCCACGCGCGCCGAGCGGTCGCCCGGATTGGCGCCCACCAGAATCATCTTCATTCCCTTGCGGAGATAATCGGGCAGAGTGCGCATCAATGTCCTTCGCAGAATTTTCTTCGACGGGCGCTCGCAGCCACGGGCTTTCCCGGCGCCTGACTCTTAACCTCCAAAACTCGGCTGTGAACTGGTCCTATTTGCCTTTGAATTCCGGCTGGCGCTTCTCGACGTATGCTTTCAAGCCTTCTTTTGCATCTTCGCTGGTGAAGAGCAATTGCTGCAACTCGCGCTCGATCCCGAGCGCTTCGCCCAAGCCGACTTCCGATCCGGTGACTACAGCGCGCTTGATGCGCCCCACGGCGCCGGAAGCCTTGTTCGGCGGGCAGAACTGTTTGGCGTATGCCATCACCTCTTCCCAGAAGGTCTCGCCCGCATAGATGTGATGAATCAGTCCGAGTTCCAGCGCTTCTTCGAAGCCGAACGTGCGGCCGGTGGCCATCAGCTCGAGCGCGCGCGCCCGGCCGATCAGGCGCGCCAGGCGCTGCGTACCACCCGTTCCCGGCAGCACGCCGAGATTCACTTCCGGCAACCCAATCTTTCCGCCTTCTTTCCTCGCGATGCG
>JBGPZR010000015.1:0-13718 GCA_041493845.1 Terriglobia bacterium
ATCTCCTGCGGCGCATCCTGCGCCCGCAGCCAGTGGCCCCGCTCCAGGCACTCCGGATTCAAACACTGCACCGTCCAGCCAGGCATATATTGCATCGTCTGTTTGCCTCACCAGTTTTTTGTGCCGGCGACCGGAAGGGGTCAGAGCTGGTCGCCGAAACGCCCCGTACAACTGCTGTCCTGTAAAGCTGGCGGGATTGTGCGCCGTGGGCTCTAGTGTGTCAAGGGGAATGTACGCTATTACTAGTGGTGAGGTTCCAAACCGTGCCGAACCGGCACATGCAGGGAATTTTCGCCGGAGATTTTAATTCGTTTTGCTGCTGGAGCTGTCGCCGCCCGCCCCGCTGTTCTTCAACTCCTCTTCGAGTTGGCTCACTTTCTTCTGCGCCGCGTCCACTTCCTGCTGCTTTGCGGCGAGCTGGCTCTTTTCGTCGGCCAGCTTGGCGGCGCCGTCAGGGTCGGCGGCGTAATTCGGCTTGCCGTAGTACATCTGCGCGTCAAGGTTGTACTTACGCTGGAGGATGTCGAGCTCAGTCTTCAAGCCTTGCAACTGATCCTTGGCCGCCGCGAGACTCGCCTGCAGCGCCTTCACATCTTTCGCTGACTTCTCACCGCTCTTCGCCGCGCCCGCCTCAGGTGCGGCGCCGGCGGCCTGGGCGTTCGCCGCAGGCGGATTGCCACTCTCGTCGCTGCCGGGCGTTGATGGCCCCACCACATTCACGCCGCCGGGCTTCGTCGGCATCGTGTCGTTGTCCCACACCTTCGCAGACTTGGCCTGCTCCTTCTTCTGCTCCCGGGTGCGCCGCGCGGCCTCGGCAATCGAATCCGCCTGTTGTTGCGGCGGCTGTTGCTGCTGTTGCGCGGAGGCCATCCCCACCGGCAGAGCCAGCAGAACCATTAGTCCGGAGCACGCGATTCTCATGGTCCCTCTCCCCAAGCGGCGCTTTGCCGCTGATTCATACTAGCCGCCCTCGAGCGCGCCAGGCAATCGCGATTCGCTCCAGCACCCAAAAAGGCAACCTGTACCTCCCGGCAGGGTTCCCACGCTGCCGGTCCACAGCGCGGCGTCAGCGCCTTGCACACGCTATCAACCAAAGGCATACTCGCGCGGCCACATGACGCACTCCCGGATCTCCCGCGCGCTACCGATCTTCCTCTGCGCGTTGGTCTGGACCGCAGTCGCACCGGCCTCGCCAGCAAAAATCATGCACGGGACGCAGCCGATGCTAATTTCGAGCGCGATTGCCGCCCAAGCTGCACGGGCCCAGACGCAGCCCGCCAAGAGAAATGTGACGGCCTACACGCTGCCTCCGGACCTGTACAGGAAGGCGCACGTTTTCCGCCAGATCGTGTTCTGGGGCCAACTCGTCACCGTTTTCTACTCGCTCATCGTCCTCTGGCTCATCCTGAAGTGGAGGCTGGCTCCGAAATATCGCGATTGGGCCGAGAAGACCGCCTCCGCACGATTTCTTCAGGCCGCCATTTTCGCACCGGCCTTCATCCTGACTTTCGACATTTTCCTGTTGCCCATCGCAATCGCGCGCCACCGGGTGAGCCTGAAATTCGGCCTCAGCATTCAGGGCTGGGCATCCTGGATGTGGGACTGGACCAAGGGGCAGATGATCGCCATTGTGCTTGGGACACTCTTGATCTGGCTTCTCTACGCCGTGATTCGACACAGCCCCCGCCGCTGGTGGTTTTATTTCTGGCTGCTCTCGATTCCGATCCTGGTGCTGGTGATTTTCCTCATGCCGCTGGTGATTGATCCCATGTTCCACAAATTCGTCCCGCTCTCAGAGAAAGGTCCCGCGCTTGCGGCCGGCCTCGAGCAAATGGTCCAGCGCGCCGGGCAAGACATTCCCGTCGAACGCATGTTCTGGATGGGAGCGAGCGAGAAGTCCACGGCGCTCAACGCCTATGTCACCGGGGTCGGCGCTTCAAAACGCATTGTCGTCTGGGACACCACCATCGCCAAGATGACCACGCCGCAGATCGTCGCCGTCGCGGGCCATGAGATGGGGCACTACGTCCTCGGTCACATCTGGAAAGGGCTCAGCTTCGCGACCGTGCTCTTATTCGTGTTTTTCTATCTCGGCTTTCGCTGCATCGGCGTGATGCTCGCCCGCTGGGGCAGCACGTGGAGAATTCGCGGTGTGGACGACTGGGCATCGTTGCCCGCATTGCTGCTGCTTCTCACTCTTTTTGATTTCTGCGCCTCTCCCATCGAAAGCGCCTTCAGCCGTCACCTGGAACATCAAGCGGACCAGTATTCCCTGGAAGTCACCCACGGCCTGACGCCCGACTCAGGCCAGGTAGCCGCGCAGGCATTTCAGGTTCTCGGCGAAGTGGACCTGTCCGATCCGGCCCCGAATCCCGTGGACGTTTTCCTGTTCTACGATCACCCGCCAATACCGGACCGCATCCGCTTCTGCCTCACCTACGGCCCTTGGTCCAAAGGCCAGCGGCCTGAACTCGTCCACTAACATCGCGCCTCTAGCGTCATGCGAATTCCATACCGCGGCCGCAGCGTCACCAGCGGCTCCGGCACCACCGGATGCCCCGGAACCAGCCGAAAACGGAAATGCTGCGCCACCGTCGCCGTCACCAGCGCCGATTCCATCAGCGCAAAACTCTGCCCGATGCACCGCCGCGGCCCATCGCCAAACGGAAAATACGCGCCCGCAGGCAGCCGCCCCGCAAGCCCGTCGAGCCACCGCTCCGGCCGGAAAGCATCCGGGTCATTGTAGTAGCGCGCGTCTCGGTGCATCACCCACTGCGAAGCCAGAACTGTGGTGCCGGTGGGAAAATCGTAGCCGCCGATGTTGCAGGGCGCGATGGAAGTCCGCGCGAGAAGATAGGCCGGCGGATACAGCCGCAACGCTTCGTTCACAACCGCCTGCAGATAGGGCAGCCGCTCGAGGTCTTTGATCTCCGGCGCGCGCCCGCCCAGCACGCCGCGCAACTCTTCGTGCAAGCGCGTTTCCGCCGCGGGATTCTCGCCCAGCAGATACCAGGTCCACGCCAGTGTCAGCGCCGTCGTTTCGTGCCCGGCCAGAAAAATGGTCATGGTTTCGTCGCGAAGCTGCTGCGGGGTCATCTGGCTGCCGTCTTCGTCCATCGCGCCCATCAACAGCGAAAGCAGGTCGGTGTGATGCTTTGAATTTCCCTGCGCTCGGCGCTCGGAAATGATCCGGTACACCAGCGAATCCAGAAATTCGTACTCGCGATTTGCGCGGCGGTTTCGAGGCGTCGGCCAACTCGCGGGGATATTCACCGGCGAGCGCGCCCGCCCCAGCGAATAGCGCATCAGAAAAGTCATCGCCTGCCCCACCTGCTCGGCCTCGCCCGACAAGGTGGTGCCGAAGAGCGTGCGCACGGCGATATCGAGCGTTAGCGCCATCATTTCGTGCGCCATGTCGCGCTGCTCGCCGCCGCGCCACTCCCGCAGATGCCTTTCGGCGATCTCGACCATCGTCGCGGCGTACTCATTGATTCGCGCGCGATGGAATGCCGGCTGCGCCAGCCGCCGCTGCCGCCGCCAGAATTCACCCTCGCTGATCAGCAGTCCCTGCCCCAGCAGCCGCTCGGTTGCTTCCTTGCTCAGCGTGCTTTTATGAAATTTGCTGTGTTGGATCACCAGGAGCTGTTCGATCCAGTCCGGATGGTTCAGCAGGATGCGCTCTCCAAATGCAACCGGGATCCGCACGATATCGCCGTATTCCCGCGCCACGCGCCGCAGCAAGCTCAGCGCGTCGCCCAGCAACTCGAACGACACCCCAACAATCGGCAGTCCTTTCGGGCCTGGCGGAATCCGGCTTCCGTTGGCGGTCATTCTCACGCGCGCCACAATCTTTCCTGCGCTTCTCTCCATTTCCTCTGATGCTTCCTTACCTTACTTGAGTTCGCAATCATTTGCAGCTTTCGCATGGCGAAGCGAATCCAATGAACTGCCGCATTGGTGCTTTCGCCACGATTCGGTAAGATACCCGCTCGCTCGCGCCGCGAGTGCACAGGAGCATTTCATTGGAATCGGAAAAGCCGGAATGGCTCGCACAAATGGAAGCCATCCTCGAGACGCTGAATGAAGGCGTCCTCATCGCGGACGATTGCGACAAGGTCGTCTTCGTCAATTCCGTCTTCGAGGAAATGACCGGCTTTTCCCGCGAGGTGGTCATTGGCCGCGACGCTGTTCACGACTATTACAGCCCCGAGGACTACGCGATCATTCAGGAGCGCCGCAATAAGACCCGTCAGAGGGGCCGCAGCCGCGAGGAATTCTTCCTGCCCAGAAAAGACGGCAGCCGCCTGCCTGTGATCATCAGCGCGCGTGCGCTCGAGGATCCCGATGGCCGCCAGTTCGCCATCATCACTTTCACCGATATCTCCGAGCAGAAAACCGCCGAAGCCCAACTTCGCGCCGCCAATGTACAACTCGAAGACCGCCAGAAGGAAATCGAAGAGGATCTGGTGCTGGCGGCCCGCGTGCAGCAGAGCCTGGCGCCCAAATCAGTCATCTGGGGCGCCATTCAGGTGGAGGCTTTCTATCATCCTGTCCGCACCATTGGCGGCGATTTCGGCCTGGTGAGCCCGCTCGACGAGCAGCATCTGAATTTGATGGTTTGCGACGTCTCCGGCCACGGCATCGGCTCCGCCTTGGTTGCCAACCGCATCTATAGCGAAACGATGACGCAATTGCAGAACGGCGCGCCGCTCGGCGACATGCTGCGGCAGTTGAACAGCTTCGTGATGCGCAATATCGGCAGCTCCGTTTTCTTTTTCACGCTCGCCGCCGCCCGCGTGGACCGCAGCGGCAGGCGCATGATCTTCGCCGGCGCCGGCCATCCGCCGGTGATGGTCGTGCAGCCCGGTGAAGAGCCCCGCCTGCTCGAATCGCGCAGCATGGTCCTCGGTGCGCTTCCGAACGCAGTGGCGGAGGAAGCCACACTCGATGTGGATCTCCAGGCCGGCGATCGCATCGTGCTCTACACCGATGGCATCACCGACGTCTTCGATTCGCGCGGCGAAATGCTCGGCGTCGAAGGCGTCCAGAAATTCGTACGCGAGACGGCGCTCCTGCCGTTCGGCGAAATGAAGCAGGGCATCCTCGACCGCGTCGCCGCCTGGCGCGAAGGTCCGCCGTCGGACGACATGTCGCTCGTCCTCGTTGAAGTCTGATAGCCCCACGAAACTTACCTATCTCGTCGCGGACTCTCTCCTCCGCGCTTGATTTTGTGAGATAACACTTGTGCAAAAATGGCGGACCTCAGCTTTTCTCTCGATATCGCGGCCCCACCCAACGAGATTTTTGTCTTTTTCGTCCCGCAGCGCATGCCGCTCTGGTACGGCACCGAAATGGATTCGAAATTCGAAGTTCAGGGCGGCGCATCGGACTTCGCCGTCGGCCAGAAGGTGCGCATCACCGGCAGGCTCCGCCAGTACGAAATGACGCTCACCGTCGTCATCACCGCTTACGAATGGGAGCGCCTGCTCGAATGGCAGTTCCAGGATTCCTACGGCGTGGGCGGAAAACAGCGCTGGGAGCTTCAATGTATCGCAGGGAAGACGCAGCTTTCTATGCGCGATTCGTACCAGATGCCCAGCGCATTCGGCCGCCTCTTCGACAGAATTTTCACTCGCTTCGCCGTCGCCCAGCGCGACCGCGCCTGGCTCGCGCGGCTCCAGCAACTGGCCGAGCGGCGTTAGTAAACTGTCACACTCCCACGACGCGCAAAAACTTCTTTTTCCCCACGCGCAGCGGCAGCAGATCTCCCGGATTCAGCACAATCGCCCGTTTCACATCCTTCTCCACGTGCCCGTCCACTTCCACGCCGCCCTGTTTGATCAGCCTCTCCGCTTCGCTTCGCGAGCTTGCTAATCCCGTCTCGGTCAGAAGCGAAAACAGCGGCCGCGTCCCCCACGTCAGCCTCATTTCCGGGATCTCCGTGGGCGCCTGCCGGTCGCGGAAGACGAGCTGAAACTCCTCGCCCGCCTTCTTGGCGGCCTCTTCGCCGTGGAAGCTCGCCACGATCGTGTGCGCGAGCTGCATCTTGGCGTCCTTCGGGTGCAGCACGCCCATCTTCACCTCTTCTTGCAGCCGCACAATCACCGGCGAAGGGAAATCCGTCAGCAGCTCGTAGTATTGCCACATCAACTCGTCCGTTATGGACATGATCTTGCCGAACATTTCGCCCGGAGGATCCGTAATGCCCACGTAATTCCCCAGGCTCTTCGACATTTTTCGCGTGCCGTCGAGCCCCACAAGGATCGGCATTGTCAGGATCACCTGTCCCGGAAGGCCGTACTCGCGCTGGATTTCGCGGTGCACCAGCAAGTTGAATTTCTGCTCCGTGGCGCCCAGCTCCACATCCGATTTCAGCGCCACCGCATCGTAAGCCGTCAGCAGCGGGTACAGCAGCTCGTGGACGGATATCGGCTGGTTCTTTTCCAGGCGCGAACGAAAATCCTCCCGCTCCAACATCCGCGCGAGGCGATAGTGGGAACATAGACGGACAATTTCTTCGCTGCTCATTTTCCCCAGCCACTCGCTGTTGAAGCGCACCTCGGTATTCTTCTTGTCCAGAATTTTGAACACCTGCTTCAGGTACGTCTCCGAGTGCTTCTCCACCTGCTCGCGTGTCAGTGGAGGGCGCGTCTCGGATTGCCCCGTGGGGTCGCCGATCATTGCGGAGAAATCGCCGATCAGAAAAACCGCGGTGTGGCCCATCTCCTGGAAGTGCCTCAGCTTCCGCAGCACCACGGTGTGCCCCAAGTGAATATCGGGCGCCGTCGGGTCCACGCCGAGGTACACGCGCAGCGGCTTTCCGCTCATGAACGATTGCGCGAGCTTTTCCTTCAACTCTTCTTCGCGGATGATTTCCGCGGCGCCTTTCCGCAAGAGCGCCAGTTGTTCGTTCGCAGGCTTGAAGTTCGCAGCAGCCACTATTTTTTCTCCGCCCCTTTCGCATGTCCTTCTGATGAAGTCACCAGCACGCGCCGGTTCTCGATGCGGTAGCGTCCTTCTAGCACAATGCGCACCGCCTCGGAATAAATTCGGTGCTCCTCGCGCAAAATTCGCTCCGAAAGCTTTTCCACCGTGTCGCCATCCTCAATCGGGACGGCTGCCTGCAGCACGATGGGGCCCGCGTCCAGATGCTCGTCCACGAAATGCACCGTGCAACCCGAAAATTTCGCGCCGTGTTCCAGCGCCTGCCGCTGCGCCTCGAGCCCCGGAAACGCCGGCAGCAGCGACGGATGAATATTCAAAATGCGATTGGGAAACGCCGCCACAAAATAGGGCGAGAGCAGCCGCATGTATCCCGCCAGGCATACCAGGTCAACTTTCTTTTCCTTGAGCACCGTGGCCACCAGCTTGTCGTACGCCTCGCGCTCCAGCCCCTTCGACGGAATCACGCGCGCTTCAATCCCGCGCGCCCGGGCCCGCTCGATTCCCGGCGCATTCTCCCGATTGCTCACCACCAGCGCAATCTCTGCGTTCGGAATCCGCCCCGCGGCGACGCTTTCAGCCAGCGCTTCGAAATTTGATCCGCGCCCCGAAAGCAGCACGCCAATTCGTTTCTTCATGTCCGCCTGAAATTAGCATAGTTCCGCAACCCGGCCAACCGGTGCGCCCCTTGGTGCAGGTGGAAGTGAACAGAGCCGCGCCGCTTGACATGCGACGCTGCACAAGGCATCTTCTCCGGCATCTGCTCATTTGCGCAGGAGGCATTTCATGCCGCGTTCACGCTCTACGATTCTCCCGCTCGGCGCATTCCTCGCCATCAGCTTCGCCGCTGCTTGCGCCAATCAAACCGCGCAGGCGCCTGCTGCGCCGCCCGACACGCGCAAGGCCGATGAAGCCGCCATTCGCGCCGCTTCCTCCGACTGGAACAAAGCCGCGCAGGCCAAAGACTTCGACAAGGCCGCCTCGTACTACTCCGAGGACGCGGTCTTCTTGGTGGACAAAGGCGCGCTCGTGAAGGGCAAGAACTCGATCCGCATGGTGTGGAAAGATATTCTCGCGCCGTCGGCGCCCGCGCTCTCCTTCACGACCACCGTCGTCGAGGTCGCGCGCTCCGGCGACATCGCTTACGAATACGGCACGGCCGAATTTACAACGGCGAACAAGAAGGGCAAGCCCAGCGTCGAAAAGGCCAAGTACGTGACTGTGTGGAAGAAGCAGCCGAACGGCTCGTGGAAAGCCGCCGTCGACATTGACAACACCGGCGAGTGACGCTCGATGTTCTTTGTACCGCCGCGGTCCCGCTTGTCCTGAGTGCAGCCGAAGGGCCGGCTTTTTTTCAGCCGCGTTTGAGGATGGCTGGCGGGACGCGCGTTACAGCGCTAGTTTCCCGGTATAAATCACGGGCGGTTTTCCGTGTGCCGCCCGTTCAATCCGCCCGATCAAGTAAATTTTTTCGCGCCGCCGCTTCAATTCCGCTCCCACGCGCGACACATGCTTCGCCGGAACAATCAAAATCATCCCCACGCCCAGGTTAAAAGTTTTCAGCAGCTCGTCGCGCTCAATTTTTCCGATACGCGCGAGATACCTGAAAATCTCGAGCACCGGCCAGGACCCCAATTCCACCACCGCCTGCACGTTTCGCGGCAGCGCCCGCGGCAGATTTCCCGTGATGCCTCCGCCCGTGATGTGCGCCATCGAAGAAACCCATCCGCGCGCCAAAATGTTTTTCAGCAGCGG
Source organism: Terriglobia bacterium (assembly GCA_041493845.1). Lineage (GTDB taxonomy): Bacteria > Acidobacteriota > Terriglobia > Acidiferrales > UBA7541 > Palsa-295. Next base: position 8,698 of record JBGPZR010000015.1, read on the forward strand.
CCAGTAGGCGCGATGTGGCCGCAACAATTCCGCGCCGATTTTATTTTTTACTTCTGCAACGTATGTATCCACCTTTAGCTTCGCAACGCCGAAGATCAGCTTGCGCGCAAGCGAATATCCGTTGGTGTGCAGCCCGCTCGATGGCAGCGCCAGCAGCACATCGCCCGGCCGCACGCGCCGCGGATCTAGCCGCTTCTTCTGCTCGACCGCGCCCACGATGAATCCGGCGAGATCGTATTCGCCCGGCGGATAAAAATCCGGCATCTCTGCCGTCTCGCCGCCGATCAGCGCGCAGCCGGCCTGCTTCGCCGCGCGGCTCATCCCTTCGATCACCTGCTCCACCACCGGCGCATTCAGCTTTCCCATGGCGATGTAGTCCAGGAAAAACAGCGGCTCGGCGCCTTGCGTCAGGATGTCGTTCACGCAGTGATTCAAAATATCGGCACCCACGGTCGAGTGAATTCCGGTGGCGAAAGCGATCTTCAGCTTCGTTCCCACGCCGTCCGCGCTCGCCACCAGAATCGGATCGCGCCAGCGCTTGCGGTCGAGCCGGAAGAGCGAGCCGAATCCGCCGATGGGCGCCAGCACGCCATGGGTAAATGTTTTCCTGGCCATCGCGGCGATGCGCCGCTTGGCTTCGTCCGCAACCGCGATATTCACGCCGGCATCGTCGTAGCGCATGGAGAGAACTCGATTCCTGAAGGGGACTGGATGAACCCGCAAACCTGCCTGCCAACTGGATGGCACGCCGTAGAACTTAGAAACGAACCCGCAGCCCGCTAGAAAGTGTGGAACAGCCGCTTCCAGCGCACCTCGCCCGGATGAATCACCGCGTTGATGTAAGTCGCAAAACGTTGGCCCACATGCCCCGGCTCCCACACTTCCTCCGGCGCATCGATGGACATGTAAATCACCAGCGGCGTTCCGATAATATTCGCGCGCGGCACGAAGCCCCAGTAGCGGCTGTCGTAGGAATTTTCGCGGTTGTCGCCCATCATGAAATATTCGCCGGGCGGAATGCGGACTGCCGGCCGCGTCTCGAGCGCGTTGGGCGGATCCTGCCGGTAGGGTTCGTCGAGGGCCTTCCCGTTGATATACACCACGCCCTGCTTCACTTCCAGCGTATCGCCCGGCAAGCCCACGACGCGCTTAATGAAATCCGGATTGCCCGGCAGCGGCGCGCGGAACACGATAATTTGCTGCCGCTTCGGCTCGCGCCACAGCGGCACGTGCCAGTCGGTGAACGGGATTCCCGCGTCGTACCCGATGCGGCTCACGATCAGGTGATCGCCGATCAGCACGGTGCGCTCCATCGAGCCGCTCGGAATCACGCGCGCCTGCACCAGCGTTCCTTCGATCAGCAGGAACGCGACAATGACCCAGAACCAGGAAAGCACTTCGCGCCAGACCTGGTCTTTCAGCGTTACAGGTCTTGCCGGCGTCACGCTTCCGACTGCCACCGCTTCTTCCACCTCAGCCCTCACGATGAGCCTCCACTTCGAGTTGCACCAGCTCAATCGGATAGCTGCCGGTGTAGCACGACGTGCAGAATTTTCCTTCCGTATCTTCCACCGCCGCCCGCAGCGACGCGAGCGACAAATACCCGAGCGAATCCGCGCCCAGAAAGCGCCGGATTTCTTCGATCGATTTTTGCGCGGCGATCAATTCCTCGCGCCGCGGCGTGTCCACGCCGTAATAGCACGGCGAAATTGTCGGCGGGCAACTGATGCGCACGTGCACTTCCGTGGCGCCCGCTTCCCGCACCAGCCGGACGATTTTCCGGCTGGTGGTCCCGCGCACGATTGAATCGTCCACCAGCACCACCCGTTGCCCCTCTAACATTCGACGCACTGGATTCAGCTTTAGCTTCACGCCAAAATCGCGAATGGCCTGCACCGGCTCGATGAACGTGCGGCCGATGTAATGATTGCGGATCAGCGCCATGCGAAATGGAATTCCCGATTCCGCGGCGTAGCCCACCGCCGCAGGCGTTCCTGAATCTGGCACCGGCGTCACGATGTCCGCTTCCACCGGATGCTCGCGCGCCAGCAATCGCCCCAGCCGCTCGCGGCTCTGGTTCACTGGCCGGCCAAACACCAGGCTATCAGGCCGCGAAAAGTAAACATGCTCGAAAATGCAATATTGATGCGGCTTTTCCGCCGCAAAGCGGATGGACTCCACGCCCGAGCGCGAAATCCGCACCATCTCGCCCGGCTCCACTTCGCGCACGTACTCCGCATCAATCAAATCGAACGCGCAAGTTTCCGATGCCACCACCCAGGCGCCATCGAGGCGCCCGAGACACAACGGGCGGAAACCGCGCGGGTCGCGAATCGCGTAAATTTCATCGCGGGTCAGCAGCAGCAGCGAATACGCGCCTTCCACCTGATTGAGGGCGTCTGCAATTGCTCCGGAAAGATTTCGCGCCGCGCTGCGCGCAATCAGGTGCACGATCACTTCCGTGTCGCTGGTGGTCTGAAAAATCGAGCCGCGATGCTCCAGGCGCCGCCGCACTTCGAGCGCGTTCGTCAGGTTGCCGTTGTGCCCCAGCGCCAGCTTGCCTTTGTTGCAGTCAATCACCACCGGCTGCGCATTCATCAGGCTCGTGTCGCCCGCGGTCGAGTAGCGCGTGTGCCCCATGGCCGCCGCCCCCAGCAATTGCGAAATCACTTCCGGCGTGAATATTTCCTGCACGTGGCCCATGGCCTTGTGCACGTGCACGTTCGCGCCGTCCGTCGAAGCGATGCCCGCCGACTCCTGCCCGCGATGCTGCAGCGCGTAGAGCCCGAGATACGTCATCTTCGCGGCTTCGGCATGCCCGAAGATTCCGAACACGCCGCAGTGGTCGTGGAAATGATCGTCGTCGATTTGGATCAGCTTGCTCACGCGATATGTTCCGTTCGCAAATACTGTGTCCGGACCGAAGGCAGCAGTAGCCACACCACGACTAGACAAGCCACGGTGATCTTCAGAATTTCAGGGGCACCAAATCCCCTGATACCCCGAAAAATGAGCGTTTCTACTTCGAGCAGGATCGCCAAAGCGCACAGCGTAATCGTGAGCGCGTGGCCCCAAGCTCGCCATCTCAGCACTCCCCAGGCGCATATCAGGAATGGGAGCCATGCCACGAGGTTGAGGCCGATCATGACCGTCCCTTCATGACCTGATGGCACCGATTCGCGTAGTCCTTTAGATACTACAAGCGCAAAAACGAACCCCCCCAAGAAATACAGGCCGAGAACTCCCAGCAGGACGGCGACCAGCCAATGCCCCCAATTGACGAGCTTGCTCATTTGCTTTCCGTGCCTTCAACTGCCTGCGCCAACGAATCCGACCAGGCCTTACGGAGAGAATCCACATCCCCGTGTATCACAGGCGAAGCATTATATTGGATGCGAAATTCCCCGCGTGTGACGGTACCAATGCGTTGCGCGTTGACCTTGTATTGTGCCGCAATCGCGCTCATGCGGGCAAGCGATGCGGGCGAAAGCGATACCACGGCGCGCGCGCCTCGTTCGCCGAAAAGTGCCGTCTCAGCCGGTTCATCGCCTTCGAGTGAAATCTCCGCGGCGAGCCCCTCAGCCCCAAAGCAGCTTTCCGCAATCGTAACGGCAAGCCCGCCATCGCTCACGTCATGCGCCGAAAGAATTGCGCCTTCGCCGGCAAGCGCGACCAGGCATTCGATCAGCCGCTTTTCTGCTGCCAGGTCCATTGCAGGCGGCGCTCCTGCCACGATCCCGTGAATGGTCTTCGCATATTCGGATGAGGAAAACGCGCGCCAGTCCTCACTTGGGCCTGCCAGCCGCTTTTCGATGGCTGCCATTCCCTGTTGCGGGGAGCTTTTCATCAGTTCTGCAAACTCTTTCCAGAACGCATTCCTCGCGCTCTGGCTCCATTTCCCCGCGCCGTCGAGCAGCACGATCGCATCGCCTTCGTTGCGAAACGCGGAGCCGAGCGCGCGCTCCGCATCTTCGATGAGTCCGAGCACGCCGAGAACCGGCGTGGGATAAATCGGCTTGCCCAACGTTTCGTTGTAGAAGCTGACGTTTCCGCCGGTGATGGGAATTTCCAGTGCGGTGCAGGCTTGGGCGATGCCGTCCACCGCTTCGCTGAATTGCCACATCACCTCCGGCTTTTCCGGGTTGCCGAAATTCAGGCAATTCGTTGCGGCCACGGGACACGCGCCCGCGCAAGCCACGTTGCGGGCGGCTTCCGCGACGGCGTGCATCGCGCCCAGGCGCGGCGCGAGCGAACACCAACGCCCGTTGCCGTCCGTCGAAAGCGCGAGCGCGCGTTTGGTTTCCTTCAGCCGCAGGACCGCCGCGTCGCCTGCGCCCGGACCCACTCGCGTGTTGGTGCGCACCATCGAGTCGTACTGCTCGGTGATCCAGTATTTCGATGCGATCGCGGGCGACGCGAGCAAGTTGCGAAAATCTTCCGTCAGGTCGCTGCCCGGGCGCGCAAATTCAACGAGCGGCGAGGGCGCTTGCTTTTCAGCGGCCGTCGCGACCGGCTTTCCCATCGGCCGCTCATAGCGCGGCCCTTCCTCGGCAATAGCGTGGGCGGGAATTTCCGCAGCCACGCGGCCATGATCGAGGATGCGCAGTTTGCCGCCCTCGGTCACGCGGCCCACTTCCACCGCGTCGAGTCCCCATTTGTGAAATACTTCGAAAACTTCGTGCTCGCGCCCGCGCTCAGCCACCAGCAGCATGCGCTCCTGCGATTCCGAGAGCATGATTTCGTACGGCGTCATGCCGGTTTCGCGCTGCGGCACACGCGCCAATTCAATTTCGATTCCCATGCCGCCGCGCGAAGCCATCTCCGAGCTCGAACTGGTCAGCCCCGCCGCGCCCATATCCTGAATCGCGACCACCGCGCCGGTCTGCATCGCTTCGAGGCACGCCTCCAGCAGCAGCTTTTCCATGAACGGATCGCCCACCTGGACGTTCGGCCGCTTCTGCTTGGATTCCTCGGTGAATTCGGCCGACGCCATGGAGGCGCCGTGAATGCCGTCCTTGCCC
>JBGPZR010000405.1:0-2592 GCA_041493845.1 Terriglobia bacterium
GACGGCCTGCGTGAAGCGCTGCTCGATGCGGTAGTGCCGCGTGTCGTTCTTGAACGCCGGAACGGCAATCGTTTTCCAGTCCGATGGCAATTGCGACGCGCGCCCGGCAACGTGGTAGCCGCACCCGGCGGCGAATGCGGCGGCGAGCAGCAGTGACCCCACGAATAGCGCCCCCACAAGTAATTGAACGCTCGCTCTATTGGACGGGCGATTCTGCAAGCAGTTCCTCCGCGATGCGGACGGCGTTCGTGGCTGCCACGCGCAAATTATCGGCCACGCCCCAGAGCCAGACGCCCGCGGCGATATTGGGATCCGGCTCGATGCGCGCCAGTTGGATTTCGTTCTCGCCCGCCACGCTGACGTTCGTCGGTGCAGGATCGCCGGCTGCACTAAATCTCACACCGAGACCCGCGAACGCAGCCTGGAGCCGTTCGACAGGCACAGGCGATCCGAACTCCGCGTACGCCGCGAAAGCATACCCGTAAAACACCGGAGCCTGCACCAACTGAATTGCCGGGAGAGGGGCGCGCCCCGCGAGATACTCTGCCACCTCGCGGGCCACAGCCTTGCGCACGTCTTCCAGGCGCGGCTTCGACGCTTCGCCATAGCCTGTCAGCAAATTGAATGCCACCTGCTCATCGAACACATGCTTCGAAATTTCACGAAAGGAGAGAAGGTTGGCCGCCTGGCGTTCGAGCTCTTCCACGCCGGCCTTGTCGCGCTCCGACACAGGCGGAAAGAATAAAATCATGATACGCTGCGGCGATAATTTTCCGAGGCCCGCGGCGAGCGTGCAAGCGATCACCACGGGCGACGGAGGAGAATAATAAGCCGCCGTGCTCGCCGACCCGTTCGCTCGCGAGCCGGTTGTCGGCAGAAGCACCGAGGAGAGAGACGGAATCCAGGTAGTGGCGCGGCCGGAGGCAGCAACTGCTCCGGTGAGATCAATCACGGTTGCGCCGGCGCCCTGGGCCGCCTGCCAATTGCGTTCCGCATCGGCCGGGCTGCCGGCAAAGAAAGCAAAGCGCGCCCCTTCGAAGCTGTCTTCTTCCAACGCGCGAATGAAGGTGGGCTCCCCGGCAGCCTCCGTAAGAGTTCCGGCCATCACGCTTTCATCGAGCAGAATAATTTCGCTCGCAGGAAAATTGCGCTCTTCGAGCACGAGCTTCAGCTCTTTCCCGCGCAGCGAGGATGCGCCGGCGATGGCCACGCGGCTAGATTGCACAGGGCCCGGAGGCATAGTTCAGGCAGGCTTTGATGCCGTTCGATGGCGGACAAAACGCACGAGCTGCATCACAACGCCATGGATGGTGTAAGCACTCGTGATCAGCAGGAGTGTGGGGCGCGAGAAGAGCACAATCGCGCCAATCAGCAGAAACATCAGGATAACGGCGAGCGACGGCCGGCGCTTGGTCCACTGCACGTCCTTAAAGCTGTAGTACCGGACGGTGCTGGACATCAGTACGCCGAGCACGAGGACCAGCAGCAGCCACATCAGCGAGAGTCGCACGTCCTGAACCGGATTCGGAAACGCATGGACCACCGCGGCAATCATGCCGGCGGCGGCGGGCGTGGGCAATCCGACAAAGAAGCGATTGCCACCCGGAGCCATGCCCTGAATATTGAAGCGCGCCAGGCGCCACGCGCAGCAACCGAGGAAGAAGAAGCCGATGAACCAGCCGAGTTGAGTCAGGTGCAAGGATTCCGACGCATTCGCGGCGGCCATCGCACGGATGCCCCAGGCGTACGCCAGGATTGCCGGGGCGATCCCAAAACTGACCACATCCGCGAGCGAATCAAATTCTCTCCCAAAGGCGCTCTCGGTGCGCATGAACCGGGCGATGCGCCCGTCCAACGAGTCGAAGAGATACGCAACCCCAATGGCGCACGCCGCGCGGTCGAAATCAAAGATGCCGCCTTCGAGAGTGGCAAGTATCGCGTAATAGCCGCAGAGCATGTTCGCTACGGTGAGCGCGGAGGGGAGGAGGTAGATGCCGCGGCGGAGGCGATGATTGCGAAAGACTTGCCGGGGCTCGTCTTCTTGCCCGATCGGATCTATGCCGTTGAATTCCATTTCGCCAGGATGCTTTCGCCGCCTTTTACATTCTGCCCGCGGTTCACAATCACCCGCGTCCCCGCCGGCAACCATAAATCCACGCGCGAACCGAATCGAATCATGCCCACGCGATCACCCAGGGCGACTGTTTCGCCCTTGGACTTCCAGCATAGCACGCGCCGCGCAATCGCTCCGGCGATTTGTTTGAAAACGACTCTGCCTTGTGGCGAATCAATATAGATGATGTTCTGCTCGTTTTCCTGCGAAGCCCGCGCACGGAACGCGCCGTAAAATCGTCCGGGGCGATAGACCACATCAGCGATGCGGCCCGGGGCGGGCGCGCGCTGGATGTGAACGTTCCACACCGCCAGGAAAATGCTGACGCGGTGGCCAGGAACGGAATCGAGTGGCTCGTCCACAATTTCCACCACGCGGCCGTCGGCGGGCGAGACGATGTTGTCCGCGCCGGCCGGTATGGTGCGCTCCGGGTCGCGGAAGAAGTAGAAGACAAACAGCCCGAGGAAGATCAGGATCCC
>JBGPZR010000303.1:0-3557 GCA_041493845.1 Terriglobia bacterium
AAAGAGCGTTGTGCCGCTGATCCTTGACGGGCTCAGGCGCCTCGAATACCGCGGCTATGACTCGGCGGGCATCGCTGTCGTCGGCCAAAACGGCAAGCTCGAAATCCGCCGCGCCTCCGGAAAATTGCGCAACCTCGAAGAATCCATCCGCATCACGCCTTTGGATGGTGTCTATGGAGTCGGGCATACGCGCTGGGCCACTCACGGGCGACCAACCGAAGAAAACGCGCACCCGCACCGCGATTGCACCGGCGAAATCGTCGTGGTCCACAACGGCATCATCGAAAATTACCTCGAACTGAAACATCAGCTCATCGAAGAGGGCCACAAGTTCATCACCGAGACGGACACCGAGGTGATCGCCCACCTGATCGAAAAATTCTCGAAAAATCTCCCGCTGGAAGAGGCGGTGCTGAAAACTGTGAAGGTGTTAAGCGGCGCTTATGCGCTGGTGGCGGTTTCAACGCGTGACCCGCTGAAAATTGTCGCCGCGCGCATGGGTCCGCCCGTCGTCATCGGCCTGGGACAGAACGAATTTTTTGTCGCCAGCGACATTCCCGCGATTCTGATGCACACTCGCGAAGCATTTTTCCTCGGGGATGGAGAAATTGCCATCCTCTCGCCGCAGGGCGTTCGCCTGATTGATTTCGAAAGCCGCTCGCTCAAGCCCCCGGTCCAGCACATCACCTGGGATCCCATCATGGCCGAAAAGGGCGGCTTCAAGCATTTCATGCAGAAAGAAATCTTCGAGCAGCCACGCGCGGTTCGCGACACCTTGCTTGGAAGAATTTCACAGGAATCCGGGAAAGTCTTCCTCGACGAGATGGACATCACCGAGGAAGAATTCCGGAATTTCCACGAAGTCAAAATCGTGGCCTGCGGCACCAGTTGGCACGCGGCCCTCGCCGGAAAATTCATGATCGAGCGCCTCGCGCAGATTCCCGTGGAAGTGGACTACGGCAGCGAATTCCGTTATCGCGATCCGATCCTGGATAAAAACTCGCTGGTAATCGCCATCAGCCAGTCCGGTGAGACGGCGGACACTCTTGCCGCCCAACGCGAAGCGCGCGCCAAGGGCTCGAAGATTCTCGCCATCTGCAATGTCGTCGGCTCCATGCTCACGCGCGAAGCGAACGGCACCATCTACACACACGCCGGCCCAGAAATCGGCGTGGCATCCACAAAGGCATTCACCGGCCAGCTCACGGCGCTGATGCTGACGGCGCTCTATCTCGCGCAGGTGCGCGGGAAGCTCACTCCCGCCATGGCACAATCTCTGATGCAGGAGCTGACGCGCGTCCCGCACAAGATCGAGAGCATCCTGCAGCGCGACGCAGAGCTCGAAGAGCTTGGCAGGCAATTCTTCCGCCACACCGACTTCCTCTATCTCGGGCGCGGGATTCACTATCCCATTGCGCTTGAAGGCGCACTGAAGCTGAAGGAAATTTCTTATATTCATGCCGAAGGATATCCCGCCGGCGAAATGAAGCACGGGCCGAATGCTCTGATTGACGAAAACCTTCCCGTGGTGGTGATTGCCACGCGCGACGAGTCGGACCCCGCTTCGATGACGCGCTACGAAAAAACCGTTTCAAATCTGCAGGAAGTTAAAGCGCGCGACGGCATCGTGATTTCAGTGATCACCGAGGGCGACCGGCTCGCGCGCGACACTTCGAACCACGTGATCGAGATTCCCGCCGCTCCCGAACTGATCGCTCCGATCCTCGAGGTCGTTCCATTGCAACTTCTCGCTTATCACATCGCCGTCCGCCGCGGCTGCGATGTGGATCAACCACGCAACCTCGCAAAATCCGTCACCGTCGAATAATAGAGCTATGAATCCGCGCGCGTTGTTCTGGAATCCGGGCATGAGCCGGATTCCCTTTTCAACGCCGCCGGTCTCAACCGCGCGCGCCCCCCTCCGACATTTGATCTACTTCCTCTGCATCTCCCTGTTCCTTGCCTTCCCAGTGCGCGCGCAGGAGGCGAAACCAAAGTCCGATCACCTCGTCTCCATTTCTGGCACAGGCTCTCAGCGGTATTCGAGCGAGCAGATCGCGGCGGCTTCGGGTCTGCACGCGGGCAGCACAGTCACTCGCGACGATCTCCAGGCAGGAGCGGACTCGCTCTCACGTCTCGGCACATTCTCGAGTGTTCAATATCGTTTTACAACGATTCCGTCCGGCATCAGGGTTGAATTCCAGGTTGCCGATACGCCCGCATATCCTGTCAGCTTCGACAATTTTCCGTGGTTTAGCGATGCGGAACTGAACGCTGCTCTCAAAGCTGCTGTCATACTCTATGACGGCACCGCGCCAGGAAGCGGCACGATTCTCGACTCGATGTCTGCGGCCCTCGTGAGCCTGCTCGCCACACGCGGAGTCCACGCGGACGTCGCGCACGCGCTCGTCACGCTGGCGGGAGGCGACCGGCGGTCTCAGAAGTTCCGCGTTGAAGGCCCGGCCTTGAAAGTGGAGGGCGTGGAATTTACCGACGCGCTCGCAAAAAATGATCGCGCCATCCAGGAGCGGCTGCCCGATCTAATCGGGAAACCATTCTCGCGAAGCGCGGTCGAACTTTTTGAGTTCGAGCAGGTTCGCCCCATCTACCTCGCGCACGCATTCCTCCGCGTGAAATTTGGCCCGGTCAGCGCAGGGTTTACAGGAAATCCCACGAAGCCACTGCGTGATGAAGTTCTAGTGGTCGCGCCAATCGATCCCGGCCCTGCCTACACATTCGGCCATATCACCTGGAGCGGCAACACCGTGATTTCGTCCGACGAGCTCGATAAATTCGTCGCGTTGATGCCGGGACAAGTTGCCAACGGAAACAGAATCGAATTGACCTGGGAGCGCGTGCGCAACGCCTACGGCAAACTCGGGTACCTCGATGCGAATCTGGTTTTCACACCCGCGTATGACGACAAAGTCGCAAGCGTGTCCTACACCGTTTCCGTCAACGAGGGTCCGCAATACCGCATGGGCGAACTTGTCCTCACCGGGCTTTCGCTTGAAGGCGAACGCCGCATTCGCAATGCCTGGAACATTCCGCGCGACGCCGTCTTCGACTCAAGTATTTATGAAAAATTCATCGCCAGCGGAATTCTGCAGGCATTCGTCGGCCTGCCGGTTCATTACGATAAGATCGGGCACTTCCTGGAAAAAGATTCGAAGACGGGAAGAGTGGACGTGCTGCTCGACTTTCAATAGGAGAAACTGCGTTATACTGCGTCCGCCATGCGACATGAATCGCCCTCGATTATTTCGGCGGCAAAGCCAGGCCAGGAATCTCCCGCGCTCGATAAACAGGCGCGCCTCTTTAGCCAGCTCCGCGGCCTCGATTCCCTGCTGGTGGCGTTTTCCGGCGGCGCCGATTCGGCTTATCTTGCGTGGGCCGCGCATGAGATTCTGGCAGACCGAGCCCTTGCAGTCACGGCGCTTTCAGCCAGCTTCTCGCGCCACGATCGCCAACAGGCTGAATCATTCACGCGCGCTACAGGTGTTCGGCACGAGTTTATCGTGACGCATGAGTTCGAAAATCCGTTGTATGTCGCGAAC
>JBGPZR010000061.1:0-8971 GCA_041493845.1 Terriglobia bacterium
AGGCCGTGTCATCGTCGAAATCAACCAGGAGATCGACGAAAACCTTGCCAGCGCGATTCAGGCCGCCGGCATCGAGCGCGTGAAAATCCGCTCGGTGTTGACGTGCGAATCGCGGCGCGGAGCTTGCGTCCGCTGTTATGGCAGGAACCTCGCAACTGGAAAGCTTGTGGAGATTGGCGAAGCGGTGTGTGTTATCGCGGCGCAGTCCATCGGTGAGCCCGGAACACAGCTCACCATGCGCACGTTCCACATCGGTGGCACGGCCACTCGCGTCACTGAACAGTCGAAGGTCGAGGCCCGCAACAATGGCTTCGTGAAATTCATCGACTTGAAGGTGGTCGAGGGCCGCGGCAAGCAGATCGTTTCCATGAATCGCTCCGGCTTGATCGCCGTTGTGGACGAAAAGGGCCGCGAAAAAGAACGCCACCACGTAGTGTACGGCGCGCGACTCAAGGTCGAAGACGGTCAGCCGGTCACGCTCGGCCAGGTGATGGTCGAGTGGGACCCGTACACTTTCTCAATCCTCACCGAAACTGCAGGCAGCGTGCAGTTCAAGGACCTGCAGCCCGGTATCACCATCGAAGAGCAGGTGGACGAAGTCACCGGCCTTTCGCAGCTTGTGGTCACGCTGCCGCCGGGTGATGAGAAGCACCAGCCGACGATCAACATCCGCGGTTCCGGCGGGCGCACCAAGAAGTACCTGATGCCGTCGCGCGCCCACTTGATGGTCGTGGATGGCGACGAGGTGCAGCCGGGCGACGTGCTCGCGAAGATTCCGCGCGAGACTACCAAGACGAAAGACATCACCGGCGGTCTCCCGCGCGTCGTCGAGCTGTTCGAAACGCGCAAGCCGAAGGATCCTGCCGTCATCAGCGAAATCGACGGCGCGGTGAAGTACGGCGAAATCGCCAAGGGCCAGCGCAAGATCTACGTCGAGAGCGAAGATGGAAGGACCACCAAGGAATACTCCATCCCGCGCGGCGTTCACATCAACGTGCAGGAAGGCGAACACGTGGGGGCCGGCGAGCCGCTGATTGACGGGCCGCTGAATCCGCACGACATCCTCGCCGTCCTCGGAGAAAAGTACACCCAGGCTTACCTGGTGAACTCGATCCAGGAGGTCTACCGCCTGCAGGGCGTCAATATCAACGACAAGCACATCGAGACAATCGTCCGGCAGATGATGCGCTGGGTGAAGGTCGAAGATGTGGGCGACACGTCGTTCCTCCTCGAGGAGCAAGTGGACAAGTTCCGCTTCCGCGAAGAGAACGACCGCATCATCCATGATGGCGGACGGCCCGCAACCGGGCGCCCGCTGCTCCTGGGCATCACCAAGGCCTCGCTCTCAACCGATTCCTTCATCTCGGCGGCGAGCTTCCAGGAGACCACCCGCGTCCTCACCGAAGCGGCCATCTCCGGGAAAGTGGACTACCTCCGCGGCTTGAAGGAGAACGTCATCATGGGCCGGTTGATTCCCGCCGGCACGGGCCTGGAACGCTATCGCAATATCCAGCTCCTCACGGAAGTGCCGAAGGAGGAGCCGCAGGCCATCGAGCCCGACCTCACGCCGGAAGAAGCCGCAGCGCTCGATTTCCTGCGCAAGGATACCAACGCGGTCGCCGAGAGTTAGCAATCAGACGAGAAACTTTGTCCTGAGGGCCGATTCACATGCCCGAAGGATTTCTCTTCAGCTTTTCAAAAGGGGTGGCCTGGATTCCGGGACCACCTCTTTTTTTTGGCCAAGTGTCCTGACGTACCCCCGGTGTGCTGGGCGACTTGGAAAGCGCCTTCATAGACGCCCTGAGACTCCCGCGGCGCGGGACACGAATGGTCACCGCTGTGTCCCGCACCAACGCTCTCCAGAATGCCTCAGCCTGTTGAGCAACTTGGAAAGAGTGGCTGCTTTCTTTCCCCACTCCGCGCTCCCGGTCGGTAAAATTTAACAAGGAGAATTGTGTGCGAATGGTTCTTCCCGGCAGGCGGTCGCCATAAGGCATTTTCGATGTCCACCGAGCCAAATCAGAATCCGGAGCAACGGGTCTCGCGCGAATGGGAGCGGCTGGAACGGGCAGAGCGCGCCCTCTGGCGCAACAGTCTTCTACTGCTGCTCGCTCTTGCCGTCGGCCTGGCCCTCGCATCCTGGAATACGTCACGAACAGCCCCACCCCATGCCGCTGTGTTGCCGATTGGGCTGGTGATCCTGGTCGCTCTTTTTGGGTTCTACGTCTGGAGCAAGACGCGCGAACTGGGTGATCTTCGCGCACTGCTGCGCGAGCTGCACGAAGCTGCTTCGGCGCCGCCCACCGAAGCGCAGTTCGAAAAACTGCTTCATATTGTCTCGCGCTCGCAGCACGGCTACCGCGAGCTGATTGACAATCTCGACCACGCCGTTTTCACCCTCTCGCCGGATGGCATAGTGCGGGTCGCCAACCGCTACATGGCTCAGGTTCTGGGCGTCCCCATCCCGGAGCTGATCGGACATCCCTTTGATGAATTTGTCAGCGAGCCGGAGCGCGCCGCTGCGCAGCATGCGCTTCCGCGCCTTGTCGAGCTCGGAAGCCGGACAGGCCGGATCGCCCTGCGTGTGAAAAGAAGCGGGGAGCTCCGGTATTTCGATTGCCGGTTTCAGGCGGTTCAAGCGGAAGGACAACTGACCGGGATCAGCGGCTGGGCGCGCGACGTCACCTCGCAACACGAATCGGAGATCCGGTTTCAGGAGCTGTTCGAATCGCTGCGCGAGGGAATTTTGTTTACCACACCGGATGGCGAGATCCTGGATGCCAACCCGGCGCTGGTGCGAATGCTGGGCTTCGAGAACATAGAAGACCTGAAAACGCACAACTTCAGGGAATTCTATGTGGATCCTTCGCGGCGCGACGCGATTGTGCAGGAAATGTGCGAGACCGGCTCGGCCCAGGACCGCGAACTCGAGCTGCGCCGCAAGGATGGGGGACACATCCAGTGCCTTGCTTCCGGGTTTGCGATCCGCGACACGTTCGGGCGCCTCGTCCGGTTGCAGGGAACGCTCGTGGACGTGACGGAACGATTTGAAATCAAAAAGCGCCTGCATCAGGAGCAGGAGTTTGTGCGCCGCTTGATCGATAGCTTCCCCGATGTGATCGCCGTGCTGGATCAGGAGGGCCGGTTCACCTACATCAGCCCGCGCGTCCAGGATGCTCTTGGCTATGCCCCTGAGGAATACATGGGGAAGCCGCTTGGCGAGCGAGCCCACCCGGAGGACCAGCGCCGTTTGCAGGAGATGTTCGAAAGCGTGATGAGCGGGCGCGCCGCTTCCGCGCAGGCCGAATACAGGACGCGGCACGCCGATGGTACGTGGCGGACGCTGCGGGCGAGCGCCGGGCCGCTCTTTGACGCTGCGGGAAACATCAGCGGAGTCGTCGCTTCCGCGCGCGACGTGACCGAATCGATTCAGGCCGAGCATCAGCACGCACAGAAAGAGAAGTTTGCCGCCATGGGGCAGATGATGGCCGGCGCGGCGCACGAATTGAACAATCCGCTTACGGCGATCCTCGGCGTGAGTGACCTCCTGCGCGAACGCGCCACCGACGACGCCACGCGCCGGCAAGTCGAAATCGTTTTGCAACAAGCCCGGCGCGCCGCGGGCATCGTTCAAAACCTGCTCGCCTTTTCACGTCCCGCCGCATTGGGGCGCGCCACAGTGCGTCTCGATGAACTGGTCCAGTGCGCCTTGCAATTTCAGCAGGCTTCGCTCCGCCAAAAAAATATCACCGTTCAATTCCAAGCGCCTGCGTCTCTCCCCGCTATCGTGGGAGACCCGAAGCTGCTGACGCAGGTCTTTTTGAACATCATCACCAACGCCGAGCACGCCATATCAAGCGTCCGCGATCATGGCACACTGAAAATCTCGCTCGAATGCTCGGGCGAAAACCTGACCGCCACTTTCGTGGATGATGGGCCCGGGATTTCCCCGGAGAATGCCGGAAAACTCTTTGACCCGTTTTTCACCACCAAACGGCCTGGTGGCGGATCGGGTCTGGGCCTCACCATTTCCCTGGCGGTGGCGAAAGAGCATGGCGGAAGAATCGAAGTGCAATCTTCCCCTCCCGGTGGCGCAACATTTCGCGTGATTTTGCCGGTTCCCGTGGAAAATCTCCCGGAGCCGGCCGCGCCGGCCGAGGGCGCGCGAACGGCTTCAGCCCTGAAGCATGTCTTGCGCGGGCATTCCGCCCTCGTCGTGGACGACGAAGACAGCATTCGAGAGATTGTCCAGGAGGGGCTTTCCGCGCGAGGAATGGCGGTGGAGGGCGTCGCGAGTGCCGAAGAGGCTCTCGCACATCTCGCGAACAGCACTTACGACGTCGTGCTCTGCGATTTCAATCTACCCGGCTTGAATGGCGATCAGCTTTTCACCCAGCTCCGGGCGCAAGCGAATGTTTCGCCGCCGCGGTTTGTTTTCATGACCGGCGACATGCTTGAACCCGATGTCATCGCGTCCTTTGCCGAAAGAGGAGCTCACCTGCTGCAGAAGCCTTTTCACGTCGCCGCGCTGGCCACACTGTTGTTGGAATTGCTTCAGCCACAGCCGGCGAAGGTAAATTAGTCTTGCCCGAGCGGGGTCACTTCGGCTTCGGCGCTGCAGCCGGGCCGCCCGCGTCCACGCCGAAATCCCAAACGTACACGCTGATCCCCTCAGCCTGAACAATTTCCGCGAGCGCATACTCCCCGGGAGCAAGCGGCTGCCCAACTGTGAAACGATAGACGCCCCGGGCAATCAGCCAGCGTTGCATTGGCAACGTGTCAGCTTTTGGCGTCTCTTGCTTGAAAAGCGTATCAATGTTTTCGATGAATCGCGAGTAGCCCTTCGCTTTCGTGTGGATCAACTGCATTTCCGGCTCGTGTGCGTCGGCAGTGCGAATGTAAAACTCCGGCTGGTTTGTGCTGATCCGCAGCTTGGCGCGCGTTCCCTGAATCGAGACGCTGCGGCGTGAAGGAACGATGGGGATCGGCACCAGCACTTGCTTGAATGTGCGGCCCTTGTCCTTCTTCACATCGGTTTCTGCCGGAGCAAGCTGAACTACCGCCTTGCCTTCGAAAACGTAGGCGCCTTCGCCCGGTGGGATGAACACATTCGGGGCCGCTTCGAGGCTGGCATCAATATCGAGTGTCTCGCCCTTACGCGCTTCCTCCAGCGCGTGAACTTTGGCCACCCTCGCTGCGTCCGCCCGGGCTTCCTCTGCCTCCACTTTGCGGGTGGCATCCCAGTCCACCAGTGCTGCGGGCATCTCCTCCCACTGGCGGCTGTCCAGGCTGTAATAGCGGACCCGGTCGTCCTCGACTTTGTACTCCCGCACCAGTTGAAGATCCCCGTCCTTCAGTATCAGTTTTTTGCCGCGGGGCAGCGCTGTTGTTGATTTGGGGGCTGCTTGATCCTGTTGTGCTGACTGCGGGGGAGGCCCTGTCCGCGGAGAGTCCGTTGCCGCGGGACGCCCGGTGGGACTGTTCGCCCACACCGCCAGCGAGAGCGAAGCGATGCCACATATAATCAGGGGGACGCGCAACCGTATTCCTTGATGAAATTCGCCGGATTTTGATCGCGTGGCCATGCCCGCTTCAGCAGCTCTTCCAACTTGGATGCGGTCCATAGATTCCGGGTTGAGCAGAGTTCAGGATAGCCCGGCCGCCCTCAAGCTACAACCCGTTCAACTGGCCCAGAAACAAAAATGGCCTCCCGGTCGCCCGGAAGGCCACACTCAATGACAGTATTGAAATCCGCGGACTAGTGCTGGCAGCGCGGATGGAGGACGGTCAGAATCATCAGGTCCGAATTCGTGAACAGCCACTTTTCGGCTTCTGCGCCAGCGGCTTCGGCCACGCGCGCCAGTCTTCCGAGGTGCTTATTCTGGGCCATAGAGCGGAGGTGAACCTGGCAGATCCCCGTCAGGCTCGACACCTCATCTTCGGTGAACAATTTCTGGCTCGATTTGATTCGGACCATTATTCCCGCCTCTCAGTTACTTCGATGCTGATACAAGCCTAATTGCCGCTCACTTCCTCTGCAATAGTCCTTCCGTTCTATAGGGATAAACCATCGAGCTAGCACACGGAGCAATCTCGATTGTCCTCAATCATTTGACTGCCGAATCGGCGAAACGTGACGCACCTCAAAAAATCATTTTTTGCTTCAAAACGGAAAGTGTCAGCTTAACTGTGGAATGTTTCTACAGTTTCAAGGATTTGTTTCGCGGGGCGTAAATCGCTGAATGATCTATTCTGCTTTTATTGCGCTGCCGCGAGCTTGGATTTTCGCGTTTTTCGCAGACATCCGATGATGCCTGCGAGATTTCTGATGCGCACACGTACTCAGATTGCAGCCCCGCCAGCCTTCTCAAAAGCATAGGCGAGTTGCAGCACACGGCCTTCGCTGAAATGGGAGCCGAAGATTTGCAGCCCCACGGGAAGGCCAGCCTTGGTCTTACCGCACGGGACCGAGATGCCGGGCACGCCCGCAAGCGATCCGGTAACTGTATATATATCAGCCAGATACATCTGAAGCGGGTCGGCTGTTTTCTCCCCCAGGCGGAAGGCTGGCGTGGGCGCGGTGGGCGTGATGATCGCGTCCACCTTCTGAAAGGCGTCTGAAAAATCGCGAGCAATCAGTGAGCGCACCTTTTGTGCGCGCAGGTAGTAGGCGTCATAGTAGCCGGCAGATAGGGCGTAGGTGCCCAGCATGATGCGGCGTTTCACTTCCGGGCCAAATCCGCGCTCGCGGGTCTTGCGGTACATGTCAATCAGGGTCGAGCCAGGGACGCGGAGGCCGTAGCGGACGCCGTCGTAGCGGGCCAGATTCGAGCTGGCCTCGGCCGTGGCGACAATGTAGTAAGTCGCGATGGCGTAGTCGGTATGCGGCATTTTCAAAGGAATTCGCCGGCAGCCTAGACGCTCCAAGAGCGCGATACCAGCTTCGACCTTCGCTTTTACTTCGGCGTCGAGGCCTTCGCCAAAGTAGTCCTCGGGAACGCCGATCCGCAGGCCCTGGATGGGTTTTTCGATTTCCGCAGCGTAATCCGGGACGGGGACTGCCGCGGAAGTCGAGTCGTTCGGGTCGTGTCCCGCGATCACCGCCATAACGGCAGCCGTGTCGGCCACATTCCCGGCAAATGGGCCGATGCGGTCGAGGGACGATGCAAAGGCAATCAAACCGTAGCGGGAAACCCGCCCGTAGGTCGGCATCATGGCTGGGATGCCGCAGTAGGCACCCGGCTGACGGATCGAGCCTCCTGTGTCGGTCCCGAGGGCTGCAACCGCCAGGCCCGCGGCCACAGCCGCTGCGGAGCCGCCGCTAGAGCCGCCGGGCACACGATCAAGGGAAACTGGGTTCCGTACGGCTCCGTATGCTGAGTTCTCCGTGGAGCTGCCCATGGCGAACTCGTCGCAATTCGTCTTGCCCAGCAGCACGGCGCCGGCGGCCTCCAGCCGTTCAATGGCGGTCGCATCGTAGGGAGGGACGTAGTTTTCGAGGATTTTGGAGCCGCAGGTGCTTCGGACGCCGCGGGTGGAGATGACATCCTTGATAGCGATAGGGACGCCCGCGAGCGGCGGCAGGGCCTCCCCCCGTGCAAGCACGGCGTCCACTCGGTCGGCCTGGGCGTATGCCCGGTCAGGCGACAGCGCAAGAAAGGCGTTCAGCTCGGGGTTACGGCGCTCGATTCGTGTGTAGAACTCCTTGGCCAACTCCCGGGCGGAAATCCTTCGGGCCTCAAGTGCGGAGCGCACCCCGGCGATCGTCCAGTTGGTTGCGGCCGTCATCGGTCATTCGCCTCCAACCTCACCGGTCGATCACCTTCGGGACACGGAAGAATGGCTTCGCTGCCTCGGGGGCTTGCGCGAGAATCGCATCGGCAACATCGCATGGGCGCAACGTGTCGTCACGGAGTTCGGGGTGCTCTTTTGCAGCGCCGAGCGCCGCCGCAGGAGCGCCAGCGCCGGTGAACAGGACCTGAGCCATGGGCTCGACCTTTGACACATCGAGCTGCTCGAGCTTGCCGATGTAATTGAGGATTTCGTCGAGCTGGCCGCGGTAAAGCTCGACTTCCTCGGGCGTGAGCTCGAGATGAGCAAGTTCAGCGACACGCAAAACGTCTTCTCGTGTGATCTTCATTGAGATTCAGTGACTCTTGACGGGGGACGAGTAATTCGCGGCCCGTGACTCGCGGGCCGCGACCTGCAAATGGCAACGAACAAGTCGATTCCATCTTAGGGTCAGGAAGGCTGTGTGTCCAGAGGCTCGGGGCTGGAGACTGGAAGCTGGGGCAAGCGCAGAAATCAGAAACTGGAAAATCGAAACGGAAAATGGAAAATAGAAAAATAGGAAGAAAAGTTTAGCTCTTGCGGCGGCGGATGAAGGGAATGTGCTCGTTGTCCAATTCGCGGGAGACGCGCCGCGGTCCAGGCTTGCCCGCGGTGAATTTTACTTCGCGGATCAGGCTGCCGCCCCAGGCTTCATTGATGCGCGCGCAGAACTCGCGCTTCATGCTCTCGAGCTGCTTTTGCCAGGCCTTGCCGTCGGTGGCGATTTCGAGGCGGCCGTTTTCGCAGCGCAGAGGGCGCGTGTGCGCTGCGAGCGCTTTACCCACGATCGTTGGCCACGTGCTCGAGAGCCAGGCGAGGGCCGCTTCGGGGCGTTCGAGCCGGCCCAGCGTCCTTCCGAGAAAAGTTCCCGCTCGTTCCATTGGCCCGCGGATTCTAGCACAAGTGAGAGCGCGCACAATGCTGACATGCTGACAGAAATGTGCCGGGTCTTAGGTTCTCTTGGGGAATTGGCAGTGGTGGGAGACACAGTAGCGGTTTCGAGCGAACGAGCGATAGCCCCACCAGAGCACTTGATTGAAGCCTGGCAAGCTGAAGATTGCGTAGAATGGCCACGCCCACCAGATTCGGCGCGTCACGTAGAGGTATGCGTCGGCGCCAGAAAACAGTTCACCGCCGCGTG
>JBGPZR010000137.1:0-6081 GCA_041493845.1 Terriglobia bacterium
CTCCTTCTGGGACGGTGAAACGTGAGCGATACGGAACTCGAGGGCATAGTCGAATCACCCTGGTCAGGCGGCGCATCCCCGTTTGCAATGAATTCAAAGAAGCTGGGGATGTGGCTGTTCATCGTTTCAGACTCGCTGACCTTTTCGGCTCTGCTCATCAGTTACGCCTATGTGCGGTTGTCAACGCCGGCCTGGCCTCGGCCGTTTGAAATCTGGCCGGCCATCGCCAAATCGTCATTAATGACCTTTATCCTGCTCTCGAGCAGCTTGACGATGGTGTTTGGCGTCGCCGCCGCGCACAAGGGGGAAGTGAAGAAAGCTGTGCGCTATTTGCTGGCGACAATGGTTTTCGGTCTGGCCTTCGTGCTGATCCACGCAACGGAGTGGTACACGCTCATCGTCGAAGAGCACGTCACGCCGTGGTCCAATCCCTGGGGCACGCCGCTCTTTGGCGGCACGTTCTTCGGCCTCACCGGGCTGCACATGCTCCACGTCACCATCGGCGTCGCCTATCTCGGCGTGATTGCCTGGGGATACAACAAGAAAAAATGGACGGCGGACCACGTGGAAGTCAGCGGCCTGTATTGGCACTTTGTGGACCTCGTCTGGATGTTCATTTTCCCGATGGTCTATCTGTTGAGCGTCAATCCAAAGTAACGGGGAGCAAGCCAAACGATGAGCGCACATGGGCACGCGGAAGCCGTTGGCGGGCATGATGTAGGCAGCACCAAACTCTTCGCGTGGGTCTGGGTCTGGCTACTGCTTCTCACCGGGCTCGAGGTGTTTCTAGCCTACGAGCGGCTTGAAGTGCATCTGATGATCACGATTTTGGTGGGGCTCTCGCTGATCAAGTCTGCCCTGATCATTTCCTACTTCATGCACCTGCGCTTCGAACGGTTGGGGCTTTTCCTGCTGCTCGTCCCGGTCATGGTATTCTGCATCTGCATGATGCTGATCATGTTCTTCCCAGACAGCATCCGGCTGATGAACCTGCGCCCGCATTAAGCAGAAGTTAGAAGTTGGCCCTGAGAGGTAGCTTGAAGAAGAAACTGATTATCGAGCTTGCAGCTTTGTCTTGCGGCTGTCTCGCGCTTGCGCTCTTGCTGGCGCCACATGCAACGGCACAGGGTTGTGCCATGTGCTACCAGAACGCTTCCGCCTCCGGCGCGCAGGGTCGCGAAGCGCTGCGCCACGGCATATTGGTGCTCCTGTTGCCCACGCTGAGCCTTTTCATCGGAATCCTCGCGCTCATCTATCGCCGCCGCAACGTCGCGCGTTAATCTGCGGTCGATCTGCTGTGGAATGCGGCTGAAGGGGTGGGCCTTGGACCCACCCCTGCGATGCCGGAAACCAATGCGTGGGAGGCAGCTACTGCCCGTGCGGCTTGTGCAGCCCGGTGCAGACGGAGACGGCGCTGTTCGGGTCCACCGCGCTATCCCCTTGTTGGACGTGCTGGATTTTTCCTTCCTTATCCACCACGATCGTGGTGCGCTCCGCCCACTTGAACTTGCTGCCCTTGACGTCATAGGGCCTCAAGATGCCGTAAGCGGTCAGCACTTCCTTGTCCATATCGCTCAGCAGCGGAAAGGTAACGCCGATCTTCTCAGCAAAGGCGGCGTTGGCGGCGGGACTGTCTAGACTGATTCCCAGGACGACGGTGTCGCTTGCTTCGAGTTTGGCCAGATCAGCCTGATAGGCCTGAAGTTCCTTCGTTCAACCACCCGTGAATGCCAGGACGTAGAAGGCCAGGACAACGTTCTTTTTACCGCGAAAATCGCTCAGCTTCACCTTTTCCCACTTGTTGCTCGTGAGGGTGAAGTCCGGCGCAACGTCGCCCACCTTCAGATTCGTCTTGGCGATGGCTTCTTCCTGTGCCGCGGCGGAGAATTGTCCCGCCAGCGCCAGCAACAGGAAGAGCCCCGTGATTGCCGTGACGATTCGCTTCATTCGCTCTCTCCTGAATGTATTTTCGAGGACCGCGGGAAGATTATATCTGCAGATTCTCCCCGCACACTAGCTTTTGACGCGTGAGTTGCGGATTTAGCTGCTCCAGCCCCGCGCATTCCCTATAATCCGAGAGTCGCATCGAGGCGCGCATCGAGTGTTCTCTAACCGCACCAATTGGAACCTGGAAGCGAACCGCCTGAGCCGTGCGCTCGCCGAGCATCGCGCCGCCGGGAAGCCGCTCTTCGACCTGACCGCGTCGAATCCAACCGAATGTGGATTCGATTACGATCAGCAGGAAATCCTGCGCGCGCTCGCGAACCCTGGAGTGCTCCACTACGAACCCGATCCAAAGGGCCTGCTGACAGCCCGCCAGGCTGTAGCCGCGTACTACGCCGGCCGTGGCGATTTAGTTTCAACCGACGACTTGATTCTCACGGCCAGCACCAGCGAAGCCTATTCATACGCCTTTCGCGCGCTCTGCAATCCTGCCGATGAGATTTTGATTCCAGCTCCCAGCTACCCGCTATTCAGCTTCCTGGCCGACATCCAGGACGTGAAGCTGGCTCGTTACCCGCTAATCTATGATCACGGCTGGCAAATTGATTTCCATGCGGTCGAGCAAGCCATCACTTCCCGCACGCGCGGCATGATCGTCGTCAATCCGAACAATCCCACCGGGCATTTCTGCAGACCTGAGGACGTAGCCAGGCTGAATACGATTTGCTCGGGGCGCGGCATGGCGATTATCGCCGATGAAGTTTTCTTGGATTTTGCGCTGGATTCCAGTCAGCCACCCAGCTTCGCCTCAAGTACCGGGGCGCTGACGTTCACGATGAGCGGCCTTTCCAAAATTTCCGGACTGCCCCAGATGAAGACTGCCTGGCTCGTCACCAGCGGCCCGGCAGAATTGAAATCGCAAGCGCTCGCGCGCCTCGAGGTGATTGCCGACACCTTCCTCTCCATGAACGCTCCAGTGCAATTAGCAACTCCCGCATTCCTCGAAATGCGCCGCGGGTTCCAGGATCAATTGATCGCGCGCGTGCGGAAAAATCTGGCAGAACTCGACCATCAGTTGGCGGCTCGAAAATCCTGCAGCCGCTTGGAGGTGGAAGGCGGCTGGTACGCCGTACTTCGTGTGCCCGCTACGCGCCCGGATGAAGATTTTGCGATTGACCTGCTGAGAGCTAAGGGCGTCTATGTCCATCCCGGGCATTTCTACGATTTCACGGCCGACGGTTACTTGATTGCAAGTCTGATTACACCTGAACAGGAATTCGCCGAAGGGGTGAAACTGCTGCTTTCGATGTTCTGACCTTGCCCTGCAAGAGTCACAAGAGCCTTGCCGCTGGCTTTATCGAAGCCGTCCAGGGGGATCGGCAGTCTCCGGCATGTCAAGATGCGCCGATGACCCAGTGGTGTCGGGGAGTTTCGAAGGAGGCAACTGCGGGATGCCGATTCCGCGATTCATCTCCAGATGTTCCTTGGCGCACCGCGGACAATAGCCCTTTCCAGTCTCTTCATCGCGCTGGCTGGCGAGTTCGTAGCATCCGTGAATGCAATCGCAATATCCCGTTGTGGAAGCAGTCTTGATCGGCACCAGAGCCATTCGGCGTCCCTCCAACTCCGCATACTACCTGTGCAGGAATCCTCGCGCAAGACGATCGCACATCGGCTATGCCTGCTTATATCCGAAGGGGATTGGGAAGTTACGCGTGTTCGAGTTGCGTCATGCGGAATGGATCCCCGATTTTCTCATGCAACGCCATCCACAGGCTGTCCGGCTGAGCGAGAAATACTTCCACAACGCGCGGATCGAACTGCCTGCCCGAAAACCGGCGAATTTCATCGCGGGCAGCGGAAATCGGCAATGCTTTGCGGTACGGCCGGTCGGAAATCATGGCGTCGAGCGTGTCCGCCACCGCGAAAATTCTCGCGCCCAGCGGAATCTGCTCGCCGCGGAGGCCGCGCGGGTAGCCGGACCCGTCATAGCACTCCTGGTGCGCGAGAACGATTTCGGCAGCTTCCTTCAGGAACGGAATGCGCTGCAGGACGGCAAAGCCGATGTCGCAGTGCCGCCGCATGATTTCACGCTCTTCCGTCGTTAGCGGGCCGGGCTTGCGCAGGATCTGGTCGGGGACTCCCATCTTTCCGATGTCGTGCAGAAAAGCGCCGCGCGCGATATGCCGCAGCAAGCCCTTGTCCACTCCCATGGCCTTGGCGATGGTGATGGTAAACGCCGTGACGCGCTGGCAGTGGCCCTCCGTCTCCGCATCCTTTGCGTCCAAAGCGCCGCCCAGCGCCTCGAGCGTATAGTCGTACGATTGCTCGAGATCCTGCAGCGCAATCGAGAGCTGCTGCGTACGCTCCGCGACCAGGTGTTCCAGATCGCTTTGATAGCTGCGGTTCTCGAGCACCAGCCGGCGATGTTCGAGCGCCCGGCGGACGCTCAAGTGGAGTTGGTCCTTTTCAAATGGTTTCAGGATGTAGTCGTAGGCCCCGGATCGAATGGCTTCAAGCGCGATGGAAATGTCGTGCATCGCTGTGACCATGATCACAGGAACGTCCGGGTCGTAGTTGCGCAGCTCCCCCAGCAGCCTCAAACCGTCCATTTCCGGCATCACGATATCGCTGAGCACTAGATCGAACGAATCGTTCCGGAAAGCTTCCAGCGCCAGGCGGCCGTTCGAGCACACGGTGCAGCGATAGCCTTGGGCGTCCAGAAGGGTCGAGACGACCTCGCGAATCGCCTCTTCGTCATCCACAACCAGTACTTTTTCTTTGTCCACAGTGGGCTCCACAGCCAAACCATTATATGCCAGGGCACAGGCCCCTGACGGCCTTGTTGCCCTATGTTTAACGCACGTGCTAGTTTTCACAATGACGTTCCCATACCCCCGATTTCATTTTGACGTGTCTTCCGGCAGCTCGCGCTCCTGAGGCAGCGCCCAATGGCATTTATTCCCAACCCGGGCTTTCTCGCAGTGGCCTTTATCGAGGCGTCCGCTGCATTCATCCTCCTCGTTCTTTATTGGCTGCTGGCACCGGGCTTTTCTGCGCGTTTCTTCCGGATTTGGATGGCCGGTTGGACTATTTACATCGCCCTGGGCGGGCTGCGGATTTATTCGCTCTGGCGCGGCGGCCCGGACGATCCCCGCTTCGCTCCTGTCCTCTCCTCGCTTGCCGCGGCCCTGTTTTTCGCCGCCATTCTGCAATGCGCCGGGCAGGGAAAACGGTTGAACTGGCTCTGGCCGCTGGTGGCGATTTCCGCCTGCGCGCTCGTTGCGCTCAGCTCGGTGGCGCAGGCGCCGGGAGCGGCCAAGTGGGCGGAGTCCATGTTCGGGTCCGCCCTGTATCTCATTGCCGGCTGGGTGCTCTGGAGGTCGCATTCCCAACACCACGGTTTCGGTTGGAAACTTCTCGCCGGCGCTCTGCTCTTGCGCGGGCTGCACGGATTGGATCGCCCCGACTGGCCCACACAGACTCTTGGGCTATTCCGGGTTTCCTTACATGGATTGTTTGGAATCGCCATGGGGATTGCCATGGCCGTGCTTGTTCTGGAGGCTGGCCGCGCTCGCACGGAAGACCTGAACGAGAAATTGCGGCGGCTCGCGCTGATCACGGCCGAGGCGACTCACTCACTGCGAATCCATGAAGCGCTCGAGGGCGTCCTGCGGCATCTGCTCGAGAGCTTCAATGTCAGCCACGGGCTGGTATTGCTCCTAGACGGCGCGGGGGACTCCGCGTCGCTCGTGATGCGCGCGTCTGTCGGGTTCAGCGATCTTTTTCTGAAGCGGAACGCGCGGGTCTCTCTGCAAGAAAGCTGGGCGCAGAAAGTATTGCAGCAGGAGGCGCCGTTCGTCGCCTATGCTGCGACGGATGTTCCAGGTGTCCGGCAGTGGATGGAGGCCGAAAAGCTCGCAGCGCTCGTCCTCGTCCGCGTTCCAGGGAAAGACAGGCCGCTCGGATTGCTGGGGATCGGTTCCGATGTGCAGCGAACGTTTGAGACCGACGAGATTCACTTCCTCGTCAATGTCGCAAATCTGCTGGGGCTCACGGCGCAGAATGTCGCGCTTTTCGAAATGGCAGCCACATCGCGCAGGCAGTGGCTCGACACCTTCGAGTCCATCGGGGACC
>JBGPZR010000296.1:0-3645 GCA_041493845.1 Terriglobia bacterium
AGATTCTCCAGGCCATGAACGAGGCCGGGCTCGCGCTCGAAGCGCATCCGGGCGACCAGGAAAGCCTTCGCCGCGTTCGTCGCGCCGTGCACACCCTCAAGGGCGATTCCGCCGCGTGCGGCTATCGCGGCTTGAGTGAACTCGCGCATGAACTCGAAGACGTTTTGACGCCGGAGCTGGCCAAGGAAAATGCCGGACTGATCGCCGAAGTGGTTCTTACCGCCGCCGACACTTTTCACGAGATGCTGGCCGCGTACCGCAACAATCTGCAGCCGCCCGATGGCGGAGCTCTGCGTGACCACATCCAGCGATTGCTGCACAAGCCCGCTGCCCCGTCCCAGAAATCTGCGCGTGCCGCAAGTTTCGATTGGAGTGAATACGAGCGGTTGATGATCGCCGAGGCCTTCCGCCGGGGCGAAACCATTCACCATGTTGCCCTGTATCTCGACCCGGAGGCGCTACTGCCCGCGGCTGCCTACGAGCTGGTCCGCAAGGCGCTGGAAAGCGCTGGGAAAATTCTCGCCATTCATCCGGAAACCGGCGCGCCCCTCGAACAGGCCGGCATGATCGAAGCGGCTCTTTCGAGCGCGAAATCGGCGGACTGGATTCGAAAGCGCTGCCAGGTTCCGTCGGTGATCACGAAAATCACCGTTGAAAAAGCCCCGGAGCAGCAACCGGTGCCGCCGCGCGACCTGCTCGATATTCTCCTCGAATCGGAGGCCGCCGCCGTCTCAGCCGGAATCGCCGCGGGACCACCTGACGCTGCCGGGAGCCATGGTGATGATCTTCACGGTGCTAGCCTGCCGGGCGGCCTCGCGCAAGCGGCAGAAAACTCACTGCGGGTGGATGCCACGCGGATTGATACGGTGATGAATCTGGTCGGCGAGCTCATCATCGGCAAGTCCATGCTCCAGCGCACCATCGTCGAATTCGAGCAGCGCTTCGCCAAAGATCCGCTGCGCGGAAAATTTTCCGACGCGCTTGCCTTCCAGTCGCGTGTTCTCGGCGAACTCCAGAAGTCCGTGATGAAGATTCGCATGGTGCCCGTCGAGCAGCTTTTCCGCCGCTTTCCGCGGCTGGTGCGCGATGTCGCCAAACAGCTCAATAAGGATATCGGCCTCGATCTCGCCGGTCAGAATACCGATCTCGATAAAAGCATCCTCGATGCGCTGGCCGAGCCGCTCGCCCATCTCGTCCGCAACGCTGCCGGCCACGGAATCGAATCGGCCGCCGAGCGCGAGACGGCAGGCAAACCCTCGCGCGGCACCATCCGCTTGAATGCCTTCCACGAAGGCGATCAAGTGGTGATTGAAGTTTCCGACGATGGCCGCGGCCTCGATCGGGGAAAGATTGTCCAGCGCACCATCGAGCGCGGCATTCTCACCGCGGAGGAAGCCTCTCATCTCAATGATTCCGAAGTGCTCCGCTTGATTTTCACGCCGGGACTCAGCACCGCCGATCAAGTCACCGAAATATCCGGCCGCGGAGTCGGCCTCGACGTAGTGCAAAACGCGCTCGAGGGCCTGAAGGGCGCGATTGAGCTCGACAGCGAACCCGGCAAGGGAACAAAGTTTCGTCTGCTGGTTCCGCTCACCCTGGCGAGCATCCAGGCGCTGCTTTTCCGCGTCGGCGGCCGTCTCTATGCCGTGCCCCTGGCTTCCGTCGTCGAGATCACTCGTGTATCTGAGGCGGAAATTCACCGCATGGATGACCATGAAATCTTCCAGTTGCGCGAACAGGTGCTCACCCTCGTGCGCCTCAACCGCCTGGTGAATCACTCGCAGCCTGAAAAGGCCGGGCGGACGTTCGTGATTGTGATTGGCACAGGCAACCGGCGCTTCGGGCTCACCGTGGACAGTTTAATGGGCGAACAGGAGCTGGTCATCAAGGCGCTTGAAGACGCCCTGGTCGCTTCTCCGCTCGTCAGTGGTGCTTCGATTCTTGGCGACGGCACTGTCGTTTTGATCTTGAATATTGCCGCTGTGCTCTCGCATCTCTCCAGAATCCCGGCGGTGGGGGCCACGGCATGAGCGAAAAACTTCGCGTCCTCGTGGTGGACGATTCCGCGCTGATGCGCAAGCTGATCCCCCAGGCATTGCTGCACGATCCTACGATCGAGGTAGTCGGCACGGCGATGGATGGGGCCATTGGCCTGAAGAAAATTGAGGAGTTGCATCCGGATGTGGTCACGCTCGACCTCGACATGCCGCGCATGGACGGAATCGAGATGCTGCGCCAGATTACGCGCAAGCATCGAGTGCCGGTGATCGTCGTAAGCGCGCAAACCACGCACAGCGCCTCTCTCACGTTGAAAGCTCTAGCATTCGGCGCCTTTGACTTCGTCACCAAGCCGCCCGACGCCGCTTCCGGCCGCATCGAACAGATCGCTGCGGAGCTGGCGATCAAGATCAAGGTCGCCGCTGCTTCGGGCGCGCCGAAAATGATCATCACCGTGCCTGCTTCGAAGCGCAAAGAGCCACGGCGCACCACGATGCCCCACTGGCCCTCGCGCATCGTCGCAATCGGCGTCTCTACCGGCGGGCCAAACGCGCTGCAATATCTCTTCTCCCAGCTCCCGGAAGATTTCCCGGGCTGCCTGCTAGTCGTGCAACACATGCCGGAGGGCTTCACCGAGATGTTCGCGCGCCGTCTGCACGAATCCTCGCCGATTGAAGTGAAGGAAGCGCAGTCCGGTGATTTGCTGCTCGCCGGGCGCGCGTTGATCTGCCCGGGCAACCGGCACATGAAGGTACGGCGCATGGCCCACGGCGATATTGCCGTGCTCGTGGATCAACCGCGCGTGAATGGGCATCGCCCCTCCGTGGATGTTCTTTTTCATTCCGTCGCTCATGAATTCGGTAGCAATGCAGTCGCTGTCCTGATGACCGGCATGGGTGAAGACGGTGCGGCGGGCATGGGCGCAATCCAGGGCGCGGGCGGCATCACCATCGCCCAGAGCCTCGACACGTGCGTCGTGGACAGCATGCCACGTGCCGCCATCACGCGTGGATTTGTCTCGCGCGTCGTTTCACTCCCGAACCTAGCCAGTATTCTGCAGTCGAAGTGCATCCCGGAGCGGCCATCGGCCGAGCCGGTTGCGGCAGCGTCGCCCGCGGACGCTCCCGCCGAACAAGGGGCTTCTCGAAGGAGATAGTTATGAAACAGTTCGAAGCATTGACACGAAAAAGTGACCACCAAGCGGTCCGCTACCTCGTCGTCGACGATTCCGTCTTCGCGCGCAAGAGTCTGGCGAAGATGATCGAATCGTTTGGCGGCCAGGTGGTGGGCGAAGCCGGCGACGGGTGCACGGCCATCACGGAGTACGCCCGCACCAAGCCCGACATTGTCCTGATGGATATCACCATGCCGCAGATGGAGGGCATCGAAGCGGTAGAGCGTATCGTCCAGGAGCATCCTGAGGCGCGCATCGTGATGGTTTCTTCCGTCGGCTATCAGGACAATATTCTCGCTGCGTTGCAGAAGGGCGCACGCCATTTCGTCCAGAAGCCCGTGAAACCCGACGCGCTCTACGAGATCATCCGCTACGTGCTCAACGACGATGGGGTCACCGCACCCGTCGGCGCCGGAGGGGAGAAGTCGCGATGAGAATGGATCTGATTCAACCGTTCATCGGCTCGCTCGACG
>JBGPZR010000032.1:0-11378 GCA_041493845.1 Terriglobia bacterium
CGCCCGGAGGAAACCTCGATGATCGGAGCCACGGTGAAATTCGCAAGAAATTTCCGCCAGAAGCCGGAGTCACTCTGGTGGAACTGGCTCTGGAAGACAGCGCTCGTTATCCAGCGGTGGCGCTGGTCAAAATCGGAGTTGGCGCGGTCGAGGTGGGGAAAACTGTTGTCCTGTGGAGCGATGAGCGTCGAGAGGTCCGTCGAGTCATCTATTGCGTGCGAGTAGGTCCAGCTTGAAAGCAACTGAAATCCGTGGGAGAAGCGTTTTGTGACGGTCAGGGTGAAAGCATGGTAGACCGAATTTCCGTTTGCCGACTGCGGGTCAACATCGCTCCAGGGAACCTGCACGCCGACGAATCCTGGCAGCCCGGTGGGTAAGCCAAGCGCGCCCGCGAGACCAACCATACTCGTTGGTCCGGGGACGTTGTTGTAACCGCCCGGGAAGAGGCCGGCAAACGACGGATTCGGACCGGACCTTCGGAAGAAGTTGAACACAGCCGGAGTAACTATGCTTCCGCCCGGCAGGAAGGTGGCGCTGCCGTTACTGACCGGGAGACCTGAGCAATTGTTGCTGGCAAAGCCAGTCCCGAAGGCCCCCGGGGCCGAAACAAATATGCTGCCCCCTCCTGGTGTGGTGTTGCACCCCAGAGTTCCCGGCACCGAGATGCCGAGTGGATTTGATCCAAGCGTGACGAGGCCCGCCTGGACTGCGTTGCTGTCGTTGGCCACAAGCAGCGCGGGGTTCGTGACGTTCAGGTTGACCGTGTGATCCAGGTGAGTGCCGTGGGTATAGTTGTATCCGACGGTGATTTTCCAATCTTTCGTGATTTCGCGCTCGATGGTGAGATTGGCCTGCTGCGCGAGGGCGTACTGGAAATCCTTTCGGACGGGGATCGTGAAAGGCAAGAGGGGCAACGGATATCCTCCGCCGGGGGTGTACCCCTGGACGGTGAGGAAACGCTGCTGATTGAAAAGCGAGTTGGCGAACGTAGCGTTGAAGATTTGCGGATTCGTAGGGCCGCCATAGCACATGGTTGGTGCAGCTGGATTGCAGCTCGTGATCGCCGGAGCCGGGTTGGGAGGGATCGCCGCAGAACTGAGAATTCCCTGGAAAATCGAGGACGCATTCAGGGCAGCGACATTGCCAACATTGTTCAGGTTAGCATTCGACGGTGCACCGCCGGCCGCTTCCAGGAGCGCGGAAAGCGAACCATCCTCTGCAGTCGAAAGGAACGCGAGCGCGAGGGCCGGGTGATCATAGAAAAACCCGTAGCCCGCGCGAATCACGGTCTTGCCATTTCCCCACGGGTCCCAGGCGATGCCGATTCGAGGGGCGATATTGTTTGAATCGCGCGGAATGCCTTCCACGACCCCAAAGGCCTTCTCGGCTGCGACATTGACGGCAGTCCCGGGCGCGAAAATCGGCAAGAACTCGATGTCGTACCGGGCGCCGTAATTGACAGTCAGCTTGTTGTTAATCTTCCAACTATCCTGCGCAAACACACCAAGCTCCTTGTTGTCGAACAGACGCCGGGACTGGCCAACTCCCTGAAAGTAAACCGTAGGGATGCCGAGGCCGTATGCCTGCACGGCTGAAAAGGCTGGATCCGCGGCAGAGAATCCCGGCAGGGAATCTGCGGAAAGAGAACCGAAATTGAAGACGCCGCCGTAGTTCAGCGTAAACACCTGGCTGGCCCCGGACCGCAATTGGATGAGGTTTGTGTCCACACCGAACTTCATCGTGTGTCTTCCCTTTGTCCAGGTGATGTTGTCGGTCCACTGATAGCGGCGCTCGATGCGATCTTCGGTGGAGAAAGGCTCGCGTCCGAGGAACGCGGCGCCAGCCACATTGACCGCTGGGAAACTGCCCCCGAACAGGTTTGAGAATCCGTAGTGCAAACCGCGGCGGGCAACCTGGAAGCGAAATTCATTGAACAAGTTGTTGCCGATTGCAGTGGTGTGCTGGCCGATGATGGCCCAGTCGCGGGTTTGCTGTGTGGAAGTTCGATTCCCGGCATTCTGACCGAATGTTTGGTTCTGCGCGTTTACCTGAATCCCAGTCGTTGTGAACGGAGAAATCATGCCGCGTAGAAAGGTGCTGTTCTTCGTGTTCCAGATATGGTCGAGCCTGAGAGAATAGATGCTGCCTTCTTCGGACGTGGGGTAGTTGCCGATGACCGAGGTCAGTCCCTGGAACGTGGAGGGCAGAGGAGCGCCACTGGACGGAAAGGCATTTGCGGCGGGCGGGAGCACACCCGTATTGCCGAAGAGCGCCACTGCGGACGAAGCCACACCCGCGCTGTACACACGGATTCGTTGAAAAAAATTGTTTGCCGCGTTGTTGACGAATGCTTGCTGGCCCGTGGAACCCACTGTGAGAAGACCCGCGGGTGGGGTGCCTGGCGGAAGAAAAGGCGCGATATCCGCAGGGGCAGGCGTGAGGGCCAGGCCGAAATTGTTTGCGCCAATGTTCGTGAAACCCGTTTCCTGGCGGCGAGTGGTCTCGTAGCTGAAGAAATAGAAAGTCTTGTCTTTCTTGATGGGCCCGCCAATCGTGGCGCCGGTTTGTACGCGGGTGTAAGACTGCTTCACGGGAGTGGTGCCGCAGGTAAACGTCGCGGGATCGCATGCGGCATTTACGGAAAAAGGATTGCGCGCCTGAATTGCGCTCTCCCGCAGAAACCCGAACAGGTTGCCGTGCACCTGATTCGCGCCCGATTTCGTCACGATGTTCACCACCCCGCCCATGGCGCGCCCGTATTCCGGCATGTAATTGCTGGTGATGACCTGGAATTCCTGCACTGCTTCCTGCGAAACCGTGGCGCGCACACCGTTCACCGAATTGTCCACCGCGTCTGCGCCGTCCACCGAGACTTCATTCGAGCGAGCGCGCTGGCCGCCGAAATTCAAGCCGCTAGTGGGTGCAGCGCCGATGGAAGGAGTGTCGTCGCGCGCCGCCTGGGAATTGAGCAGTGTGAAATTGATGTAATTGCGGCCATTGATTGGCAGGTTGTCAATTTGAGTTTGAGTGATCGTCGTTGATACATCGGTCTTGGTTGTCTCGACCAAGTCCGCTGCGGCGGTCACACTGATAGTTTCGCTAGTCGTCTTCAACTGCACCTGCGGATCGTACACGGGGGAGGTGCCAATGGTGAGCGTTAAGGACGGATTCTTCAACGTAGCGAAGCCCTGCGCCTCAACCGTCATGGCGTAGCTACCGGGAGGTAGCCCAACAATTTCATAGCGGCCGCTTGAATCGCTCGTCGCCATGCGTTCCGCTCCGTTCGCCAAATTCTTCACCGTGATTTTGGCGCCCTTCACTGCGAGGTTCTGGGGATCCAGCACCGTCCCGGACAAATTGACGGTATTGGTTTGTGCTCCCGACTGGCTGGACACCGCCAGGGCCAGTAACACTGCCAGCAGCGCAAACAAAAACACGTTTCGCAAGCGCATGGACACACCCTCCCCCGATTTTTTTGCGATCATTTTCATGGCAGCCTCACGGCCGCCAATCCCCCAATGCGTGAGAGCCAAAGAGGTCTCGCTCCGTACCCCGTGGAGCACAAGTCGGCTAATGAGGGACTTCTAATCCAACCCCTATCCCTTTGCAACAGGAATCTTTAATGCTCTGTATCAGGATTGCCCAAGTCATCAGCAGAAAATTCTTACACGCAGAGGAAGATCACGGGAGTCAGCGAAGTCCTAAGGATTGGGGCACCCTCGTATGGAGAAAGGCTAGCTCCGCGTGGTTGAACCGGTGAGCTGGATCAACGAGCTGGTAGGAAGCGGAGAACCAGGCTCAATCGTCTGAGGCGCGCGCCAGGAATCAACGACGGCAATCTGGTGAACGCAGGAGACGGTGCAACACGGCGCGCACGCTTTCTTGGTCAGATATTCGCGATGGCGCTGCTCGTCCGTGTATTCTGCAAGAGGAATCCCCGGATAGCCGCGCTGCTGCGAACAGTAGTGCACCAGGCCATCCTCGCAGATGTAGAGGTAGCGCGAGCCGGCGCGGCAGCGCCAATTGTTTTCCTGGCCCCTGGCGATGTTGTGCTGGAACTGGTTCACACGCGAGAAGGAACGCTTCCCCAGTGACATGATCTCTTCAAAAATCTCCCGCTCGCGCGCCCCCAGCGGCTGTAGCTGGCCGTTGCCGTCGTGCAGAATGCCGACTGTCGAGGTGAATCCGAGCTCGATCGCGCGGTGCGCCACTTTCAGGGCGTCTTCCGGGCTGTGGATTCCGCTGCCGAGGACGGAATTGATGTTCACGTGGAACTCAGCATGCTCGGCCAGAAGTTGGAGCTTCTGATCCAGCACCTTCAGGCTTTTCTTCGAGACCTCGTCCGGCATCACGTTG
Organism: Terriglobia bacterium; assembly: GCA_041493845.1. GTDB lineage: Bacteria > Acidobacteriota > Terriglobia > Acidiferrales > UBA7541 > Palsa-295. The sequence goes on from JBGPZR010000032.1 coordinate 4,357, forward strand.
TCAATGCTGATTTGCAAGTACTCGAGTCCTGCGCGGTTTAGCGCATCGATTCGCGCGGCCGCGAGCAGGTAACCGTTGGTAATCATTCCCGCGATCATGCCGTTCGAGCGGATCCGCTGGATGATCGCGTCAAGCTCCGGGTGCAGCAGGGGCTCGCCGCCGCTGATGGTGATGATTCCTGTGCCCATGGCGCCGAGCCGGTCGATCCGGCTGAACATCTCGTTTGCCGGGACCGGCTTCGAGAAGTCGTCGTATTCGTTGCAGTAGGTGCAGGTAAGATTGCAGCGCCGCGTGGGAATGATATGTACCAGCAGCGGGTGTCGCGTGGAGACGATCCCCTTCGCGATCATCCGGAGTTCCCGCATCTTGCGATGCGCTGCCAGCAGTTTCTTGCGAATTTTCTTTCTTGCCGTCACGAATTTTTCGAGCAGAGGCAGCCCCGTCTCACAGCGCGCATCGGCGCTGCCTGATCGCCGTTGATTATTATGCCATATCGCAGCCAAGCTCCCCGGCAGGAACATGTCGGATTGGCTGTGATAGTCTATCTGGCGGCAGTGACTTCTGTGCGGGCCTGTAGCTCAGATGGATAGAGCAGCGGTTTCCTAAACCGTTTGTCGGGAGTTCGACTCTCCCCAGGCCCACCATCTCCTTTCGTAATTGTTTGCCTGCTGTTTTTTTGCCTTCAACCATTGCATGAGATATGGAGGCGGCTGATCGTTCACCTAAGTACATTTTTCAATCATTTCGAGTTTTGTTCCTGCCGGAAATCGAGGGGGCGCACTAAATCACGAAGCCGAAAGGAATTAAGAGCCGCGTAATTTGGCAAGAGTATTGCATAGCGTAACTGCATCCAGCCACATTTTATCTTTGAGGTGACTAATGAAGAGGATTGTTCTGAGTGTGGCTACGCTGACGCTTGCGACCGGAACGGTGGTTCTCGGTGAGAGCCCGAAAGCAAGACAGACCAGCATTCCCCACTCGCAGGTTTTCGTGATGCAAGATCAGTCCCAGGCTCAGCCGGAGGTGAAGACCTTCACTGGGACAATCGCGAAGAGTGGCGAGCAATTCATCCTGAAAGATGACAGCAGCAAGACGGCATACAACCTGGACGACCAGCAATCTGCCGGCAAGTTTGCGGGCAAACGAGTGCGCGTGACCGGCATCCTGGATGCTTCCAACAACACCATCCGCGTTCAATCCATAGAAGAAGCGAACGCCTGACCGCGTCAGTTGCAACAGGGGGAGATGGGCCCGTCCCTATCGGCCAACCTCCCCCGCGTTGCCAGGCCCCCAATTTCGAATTCAAAGTCTAAAGAGGAATCGCCGTGAGACTCAGCCTGCGGTTAATCCTACTTCTGGTCGTGGGCGTCACACTGGTCACATTCCTGGTGGCCCGGACCGAAGTGCGTTCGGAGAAGCGCGGACTTCGAGCCGATTTGGAACGCCGCGCTGAGATTCTCGCCGAAAGTCTGCAGGAGATTGTCGAACCCGCTCTGGATAGAGGATCACACGAACAACTCCGCCGCGTCGTGGAGCGGTTTGGAAACAGGGAGAGACTGGCTGGAGTGGTTGTTTACGATGCCCGCGGTGAAGTCCTCGCGGAAAGTTCGAATCTAGTTGACCGGTTGGATCCGCCACCCGTTCCTCTGGCACGTGTCAAGACTGGTGAAGGCGGCTTCAGTCAGTTCTTGGAACTTGGCGGCAGGCCGATGAATGTCTATTACCTGCCGCTGCACAACCGTTCGTCCATGGATGGTGTCCTGGCAATTTTTCACGATGCCAGTTACATCGAGGCGCAGAGCGAGCGCATCTGGCGCGAAACACTGTGGCACGTGATCGCCCAGGTTCTGTTGATTGTGCTGATCACCGTTCTGATCATCCGCTGGACGATCATTCTGCCCATCTCGCGGACCGCTCAATGGATGAAAGAATTGCGTGTGGGCCGGATCACGCCGCGTCCCAAAATTCCGACAGAAGATTTCCTCGCGCCATTTTCGCAGGAAGTCGTGAATCTAACGCGCAGTCTGGCGGAGGCGCGGGCCACTGCGGAAGAAGAGGCGCGTCTGCGTGAAACGGGCGAATCACTATGGACTGCCGAACGGCTGCGCGTGAACATCCAGAGTAAGACTCGCCTGGGGCCGCTATTCGTTATCTCCAATCGTGAACCCTACATGCATATCCACCGGGCGAAGGGCATTGAAATTATTGTCCCGGCAAGCGGTCTGGTGACTGCGCTGGAGCCGATCCTCCGCGCGTGCGACGGCAATTGGATCGCTTCGGGGTCAGGCGACGCCGATCGCGAAACGGTTGACGAACACGATCGCCTTCGCGTTCCCCCGGAAAAACCGGAATACACGCTGCGGCGCGTGTGGCTCACAAAGGAAGAAGAGGAAGGCTACTACTACGGCTTTTCAAACGAGGGTCTCTGGCCTTTGTGCCACATCGCTCACACTCGTCCGATTTTCCGCGCTTCCGACTGGCAGAGTTACCAGGATGCGAACCGCAAATTTGCAGACGCTCTGCTCCAGGAGATGGCCGGAGCGGATCATCCGCTCGTGCTCGTGCAGGATTATCACTTCGCGCTGTTGTCGCGGATGATCAAGCAGGAGCGCCCCGATGCGCGCGTCGCGATTTTCTGGCACATCCCCTGGCCCAACCCGGAAGCTTTCGGAATCTGTCCGTGGCAGCGCGAGCTGCTGGATGGACTGCTGGGAGCGGATCTGGTTGGTTTCCAGACGCAGGCTCATTGCAACAACTTTCTCGAAACTGTGGATCAGGCGCTCGAATCCCGGATCGAATGGGAGCGTTTCGCGGTGAAGCGCAATGAGCATTTGACGTTCGTGCGGCCGTTCCCGATTAGTGTTGACATCCGCGAATCTCAACTGGAATCCGCGCCAACCACTTCACCCTACGAACTGCGCGCCGCCTTGCTGAAGAGCCTGGACATTGAAGCCAACTTTCTGGGAATTGGCGTGGACCGCGTTGACTACACCAAAGGGTTGATCGAACGATTTCGAGGGATTGAACGATTTCTCGAGAAGTGGCCCGTTTACCAGGGAAAATTCGCATTTGTGCAAATTGGCGCGCCCAGCCGCACGCACATTCAGCGCTATCACGATTTTCTGGCGGAAGTGGAAGCGGAGGCGACGCGCGTGAATGCGCGCTTCCAGACGGCCAAGTGGAAGCCGATCGCATTTCTCTCCCGGCATCACAGCCACCGCGAAATTCAGCCGTACTATCGCGCGGCAGATTTTTGCATGGTCACATCGCTCCACGATGGGATGAATCTAGTGGCCAAAGAATTCGTAGCCTCGCGCGACGACGAGGAAGGCGCTCTGATTCTGAGTCAATTCACCGGAGCCGCCAGGGAATTACGCGATGCCATCATTGTGAATCCGTATGACACCGATCAACTCGGCGCAGCCATCCGCCAGGCCCTGGAGATGGACCCTGCGGAGCGATGCGCCCGGATGCAGCGCATGCGCCGCACCGTGAAGGAGCACAACGTGTATCGCTGGGCGGGGAATCTGATTGCCGAACTCTCCGAAATTCGGATCGAAGAGACGGAAGCGGCTGCGAGCCGTCCCTCGTGAAGAATCCTAAGTTACGATCTCCCGCCCGGCGCAAAGGGAAGCGGGTTCGAGCGAAAGTCTCCGGGGTGAACCAAACCAAAACTGTCGGGAATTGTTTTCAACCTGCGGCTCCATTAATCACGCGAGGGAGGGCGCACTCGCGTTTGCGCCGGGATCCCCCGCAGTTATTTAGTTGCTGGCCAGAAATCCAAGCACGCATTCGAGCCGCGCATGAGGTGGCAGTGTTTTTGGACTTTGACGGCACGCTCGTAAAACTGCGCCGCCGTCCCGGCGACGTTCGAGTGCCGCGACGTGTCAAGCGAGTTCTCGAGAGCCTGGTGCGGCATCCGAATGTATTTGTCGCGATCGTGAGCGGCAGAAGGCTTCGGGATCTTCAAACCATGTTCGGGCTGCAGGGCGTGCACACCTTCGGCCTGCATGGTGCGGAAAGGGAAGGAAAGAAAACGGCGCTGAGCAAGACGACTCGCCGCGCACTGGCGCGTGCGAAGCGCGATGTACGATCCCAGTTGGGAATCTTGCCGGGCATCTGGCTCGAAGACAAGATTCTCAGCCTGGCCGTGCATTACCGTGGGGCGAGTCCGGCAATCGTCCGCGAAGCGCACGCCGCGCTCCTGAGAATTCTTGCGCCGCTCCGCCGGAATCTCTCCACCTTGAGCGGGGAAAAAGTCTGGGAAATCCTGCCGCGGGAAATTGCCGGTAAAGGGGCCACAATTCAGGAACTGCTCGCGACGCGAGCCGAGCGGGCACTTGCGATTTATGCAGGGGATGATGCTGCCGATGAGTCGGCTTTTGCCGCCATTCCAGATCAAATTACCGTGCACGTCGGAAAAAAAAGCAGCACATGCGCGCAATTCATTCTTCATGGTCCGGCCGACGTGCTGCGCTTCCTGACACGTCTTGAGAGGGAGCTTGCTTGAAAGCGAATAAGCCGTTTCAGTTCGTGACTGCTTCATACCTGGTCCGCATCGGGAATCAGGAATCTACCAACCTGGTAGACCTGCAGCACGGCATCGAAAGTTGCAGCGACGCTTCGATCTTCTACCACACATTCCAGAGTCTGGGCCGGCACCATTTCCTCACCGAAGGTTTCTCAAACGATTTTGCCGAGTGGGTTTTCAGCGCGTGCAACCGCCCGGCTCTGGCCGAACAACTGGCATCGCTCGATATACGTGACTACGTTTCGCTGGCGGACTTGCGCGGTGATTTGCGCCGGATTGTCGGCGACTACTGCCAGGCAAGCCCGCGCGAAGCGCAGCAGGCAGCCTTCGAGTCGTTCTACTTCTGCGAAACGGTCGAGGAAGAAGTGCCGCTCGGATTCGAAGCCTGGACGCTCGAAGATTTCCGGGATGGACTGAAGAGGCTCGGCCACGCCTCCATGCAGTTCCACTTCATCACCTCGCGCTTGCGGCTGCATTTGCGTTCGAATGATTTCTCGCAATGGCTGGCCAAAGAACTCGGACTCAAAGAACTGGGGCGCCGGGTGGATCAGATTGATGTTTACACCAACACGCTCGACAGTGTTCGAGCAAGGATGATCGACCTTATCGAGAGGGAGCTGATCCCATGACCCAGGTCCGCACGGAGCCTCGCGCAAACAAGCTCGATGACTACGCCGGCTTGCTAGGAAGCGCAGAAGTTGCCGAGCTGCGCGCGCTGGCTTCGCGCCTGAAAGGGCGGACTGTTCAGATGGTCAACTCGACGTCCGTCGGCGGCGGTGTAGCCGAAATGCTGAACCGCATTGTCCCCCTTATGGAGGAACTGAACCTTTCGATTCGTTGGGACGTAATCACCGGTGGCGACGATTTTTTTGCGATCACCAAAGCGTTTCACAACGCGCTGCATGGCGGGCGTTACGACCTGCCTGATGAAAGCTTTGAGACTTTTCTCGCTTATACGGAACAGAATCGCGCGCGGCTTCACTTCGATTCCGATTTCATTGTGATTCATGATCCGCAGCCGGCCGCACTGATCGAATCTCGGGCGAACCACAGCGGTCACTGGGTCTGGCGCTGTCATATTGATCTGTCCCAGCCTGATCAGAAGGTCTGGGATTTTCTGGCGCCTTTCGTCGACCGCTACGACGCCGCCATTTTTTCCTCACCAGACTTCGCGCGCCAATTGCCCATCCCGCAGTACCTTTTCTATCCTTCGATTGACCCGCTCTCGGACAAGAATCGCGAAGTGGAGCCGGATGCAATTGCTGAAATCCTGCACCGCTTTCAGATTGATTCTGAACGCCCGATCCTCACTCAAATCTCCCGCTTCGATCGCCTGAAGGATCCGGTCGGCGTGGTGCGCGCCTACCAGATTGTGAAGCGTTATTTTGATTGCCAGTTGGTCCTGGCAGGCGGCGGTGCAGCGGACGATCCCGAAGGAGAAGCGGTGCTCGCGGAAGTCCGCGAAGTTGCGGGAAAGGATGCGGACATTCATATCCTCGACTTGCCTCCCTGGAGCGCATTGGAAATCAACGCACTGCAGCGCGCTTCCACGATCATCATTCAGAAAAGTCTCCGCGAAGGATTTGGCTTGACCGTCACCGAAGGGCTCTGGAAGAAGAAGCCGGTTGTGGCGGCAGCGGTTGGCGGGATTCCTGCTCAAGTGATCCACAAACACACAGGGCTGCTGGCACATTCGATCGAAGGAACCGCTTACCAGATTCGTTTCCTTCTTTCGAATCCTGGAATCGCGCAACGGCTGGGCGAACTTGGCCACGAACACGTCCGCGAACACTTCTTGATTACCAGCAATGTGCGCCGTTACCTCACGCTCTTCCTGCACTTTCAGAAGCAAAATTAGCCGCCGGCCTGTAGCCTTTCTTGACGTTGTAGCGCCGGCATCCAGAATGCCCGCCAAAGCCTCAGTGGAGGGTTGCCGGCTCTTTTGCATTTCCCTCCGCAGATAGTGATTTTTGTTGCGATTAGAATTTTCATAAGTCATACGTAGTGAGGAAGTTAAGCCAAATTCTGAATTGGGCACTGTTGCGATTAGCCTTTTCTTCGCCTTATTGCCAGCGCTGGGTTTTCGGTATCGCATAAGATCCGAAGAGAGTTCCCTCGACTTCTGATAGTCGCTCGGGATGCCGATCCTCGTCGGATCGTCAGTTGCGATTAGCCTCCAAACTGCTGGCGGCCAAGGCCTTTTCTTCGCCTTGTGTGGAGTGCGGTAGGTTGCCGCCGCTCTGTTACGCCCCGGCTTGCCGGGGCGCGCGCCCACAGCGCGCCAAGTCGGGCGAGCCGAGCCTCGTCCCGCAAACCCAACCGGGACGCAAACGGCGCGCCCTATGAAAGCGACACGTAGGTGTAGCACTCCAAATTTCGCGTCATCCGCGACGGCTCGACCCCCGGAAAGAGTTTCGATTAGAATTGGTCCCCCTCGTTTGTTTTGAGTAAGTTACGACGATTTCTATTCGCACCTTGTTGCGATTAGAAA
>JBGPZR010000129.1:0-6191 GCA_041493845.1 Terriglobia bacterium
AAAGTTCGCGGCACCAATTTGCCCTGGGAAGTGGATGGCGCCTTCATGGCGCGACTTCTGGGGCTCAATCGTGTGCGGCTCCTCAACGATCTCGAGGCCGCCGCGTATGGAATCGGCGTGATGGAGCCGAAGGATCTGGAGACACTTCACCCCGGTGTGGCCACGCTGGAGGCGAATCGCGCCGTGATCGCGGCCGGCACGGGATTGGGTGAGGGGGTGCTCTTCTGGGACGGCAAGCAGCATTTGCCCATGGCGACCGAGGCAGGCCACGCAGATTTCGCGCCGAACACGAAGCAGCAGGCTGACCTGTGGCAGTATCTGAATACGCGAAGTGAATTTGTAAGCAGCGAAGATATTCTCTCCGGTGGCGGATTCCAAAGAGTGCACGAATTCTTGAATGCATCCGTGCGGCACCCCGGCTTTGATGACCACAAGATTGATCCGGCGCCGGGAATCGCGCGCATGGGGCTTTCGGGAGAATGTCCTGTGTGCGTGGAGACGCTCGACTTGTGGGTGGAAATTTATGGCGCGGAGGCCGGGAATCTGGCGCTGCGCAGCGTGGCGCGCGGCGGGATTTACATCACCGGGGGAATCGCGGTGAAGATTCTGCCGAAGATGAAGGACGGGCGGTTCACCGCCGCCGTGCGGCACAAAGAGAAGCTCGGTGATTTCCTGGCGCAGATTCCAATTCATGTCGTCCTCAACGAAGACTGTCCACTGCTGGGAGCTGCGTTCGTAGCCTGGAAGAGCCTGTAAACAGGCCAGCGGAATCACCAGATTTTTCCCCCAACCCCCGAATCAGGTTTGCTGCCGGGTTGCAAGCAGGGAATCGCTTTCCTTGATGGCGAACAACCCGCAGCGTATAATTCCGCAAAACTAAGATCGGTTGCGAAGCTCCATCCGGCGACAAGGAAGGGCATGTCAGACACGCAGGGGTATTCCGAGAGTACTCAGCCGATCCCGGACCGCCGCGCCCACTTGCGGCGGCGCCCTCTGCCTCTCGCTTACGTTGACCTCGGCGAAAACAATGGCGGCATCGTGCTCAACATCAGCGCGGGCGGACTGGCCATTGCCGCGGTTGAAGTGCTCCACGAAGAACATCTCCCCAGGATGCGATTTCAACTGCCGCAATCAAACGTGCGCGTCGAAGCAACCGGGCAGATCGCATGGACCGGCGAGTCAAAGAAGGAAGCAGGCGTGCGGTTTGTTGATCTGTCCGAGGAGGCCGCCGCTCAAATAAACAACTGGCTGTCCTCCGAGGCGTCGGAAAGCGAGCCTCCCCCGCTGAGGGAGGATGTTCACACGAGCGCACGGCGGCCCTTCAGTGCGCTAATGGCAGCGGCGCCCGTAGCCTCCACGCATGAGCCGGCAATGCCCAGGCCGGCCGCAGAAAGACAAATCGAGGATTGGATTCCAGGCCGCAGCTTCACCGCCGCTCTGCAGAAGACTAAAGCGCCGATTGGCACGCCTCCTGCTGTTCAGGGCACTGGGATTGCGGAGGAAACGAAAAATAAGCAGGCCGGGCAAATCTTTACCGCCGGGATGGAACTTGGCGCGTCACAGTCACGGTGGTGGGCTCTGACCGCTCTGATCAGTTTGTTTGCGGTGATTTCGTTTGTTGCAGGCATGGCGGCGGGAGGAGGTGGATGGAACGGAGTGCTGAGGCTCCTCGGCCGGAAGACAGCACTTGCCAGTGAGCCCGCCCAAGTTGCCGATGCCGCCGGCCGGAGCGCGCTGGAGGGCGCCCCTGCTTCCGCGGCCGATGGTGCACCAAAACCAGGGGCTGAGAGTCCGTCCGTGAAATCACAGGATCCGAAAGCCGCTTCGCGCAACGCGGTGGCGAATCGTTCTGCTGGCGCGACGACTGCCGTCGCTCTGACCGGCCGTGCGTCGCAAAAGGACAGCTCAGATCTTCTGCTGAAGTTGCCCGAAACTCCCGTGAGCGCTTCTGCGTCGGTGGCCATCACATCGCGGCGTTCGATTCAGGTTGCGCCGGAAAGCGCGGGTCAGACAACGCAGCAAGGGCAGAATGTGCAAATCGGGCAGCTTTTTTATCGCGTCGAGCCGTTCTATCCTCCTGACGCGGAACGTCAGGGCATCGAAGGGACGATTGAGGTGCATGCAACTGTCGGGCGGGATGGAAGAGTTCGAACTGCAGAGGTCGTGAGTGGTTTGCCCGCTCTCTCCGAAACAGCGATGAAGGCAGTGCGCGAGTGGCGTTACAAGCCGACCTTATTGAATGGCCAGCCGATCGAATCTGAAGTGGACGTCAAAATGACGTTTCGCTTGCCGCGGCAATAGGGCGTTCCAAAGCGAGGCGAATTTGGATTTCTTGGATCACGATCGGAATCACGCGCGGTGGCCTGCTAGCGGGTTGGAACGACCGAATCTCGTACCAGGCGAGCTTCGTCAATTGCACGGCCTGCAACACCGGCATCCTCGTGCGCGTCCCGGCTGCAGGGGCGAGAGAGGGAGCTCCCCAGTTCGATTGCATCGAGCGTCTGCCCTTTGTGTGGAAGCTCAATGCTTCAAATCCAGTGTTCCCTCGCTCCTAAATGTTTTAGAATGAATTCGTCTATTGCGCCCGTAGCTCAGTTGGAAAGAGCGTCTGCCTTCTAAGCAGAGGGTCGGGGGTTCGAATCCCTCCGGGCGCGCCATCAAACCTTCAAGAACTAAATGGTCGGTGTACAATTCACGCGCGAGGGATGTTCGACATCCCTGCACAGGTCATGCGCAGGACATGTAAATGATCAGCCTGTTGTCCATCGTCGCGCTTGGATTCTTTCTCGGGATGCGGCATGCCACCGATCCTGACCACGTGATCGCGGTTACAACCATCGTTGCGCGCCATCGCAAGGTCAGCCACGCGGCTTTGATTGGAGCTTTTTGGGGGCTGGGTCATACACTCACCATTCTCGTCGTGGGTGGCGGAATTATTTTGTTTGGGTGGGTAATTCCCACGCGCATCGGCCTCTCCATGGAATTTTCTGTCGGCTTGATGCTCATTTTGTTAGGCGTCCTGAATTTGACCGGCATGATCGAATGGATTATCCAGACATTTACCCCCAAGAATGGAGTGCCGGGAGTGGTTCACTCTCATCCGCATACCCATGGGGACTACATCCACACTCATCCTCACAGTCATAGTCCCGAAGCTCATCCACACGCCCCGGAGCAAACGCCGCTGAACTGGTTCGATCAGCACTTTGGACGCATCGGTCTGTATCAAGTTGTGCGCCCTTTGGTCGTTGGACTTGTCCACGGTCTCGCGGGCTCCGCTGCGGTCGCGCTATTGGTCCTGACCACCATTCGCAACCCCCAATGGGCAGTTCTTTATCTACTGGTCTTTGGGATTGGAACGATTGCAGGCATGATGCTCATCACCGCGGCGTTGGTTCTTCCGTTCGCGTTTTCGGGTAGGCGGTTCTCGCGGCTCAATTGGGGGCTGAGAGTTGTTTCCGGCCTGATTAGCGTGGGATTCGGTCTTTTTCTGGTTTACGAGTTTGGCTTCGTCAATGGCCTGTTCACCAGCCATCCGCAATGGACGCCACGCTGACTCGAATTTTCTTCCTCCAGCTAATTGATCCGAACGCCGATCGTCCGGCAACTCGAACGCACCTTGCATCTTTAGTCATAACTGTGCATGATAACCGCACTTCTTGAATTCAGGGCCGGATCGCCGTGAGATTCCCAATCGAAACCGAAGTCTGCCCGATAGCCGACCGTTCTCCGGACGGGTACAGAGTATGATTTCACGATGGCATTCAACCCTCGCTTTTCTCTGCGCTACAATTGTATTCACTCCTGTATTGGTCACTGTCTTGTCCGCTTCGGAGAGAACCTGGATCGAAGTTCGTAGTCCTCATTTCACTGTCTTCTTCAACGGAACAGAAGGAACCGCGCGCGGCATCGCCACGCACCTCGAGCAGTTCCGTTCGGCATTTCAGCAATCGCTTCCTGGCACATCGCTCGATGGTGGCGCTCCGGTGATCGTCTTCGCCACTTGGGATGAAGATACCTTCCGCAGACTAACCCTCCCCGATGAGGCTAAACCAGGAGCGAACTCAAGCAGCGCGCGGGCCCTACCAGCCAGGGGCACAAACTACATTGTTGTATGGGCCAACCCTCTCCGCCGGGCAGACATCCACGATTGGGGAGATCCAAACCAGTATCTGCTTTTTGAGATGTACACCAACATAGTCGAAAGTACCCGCATTAATTGGCTTCCTTTTTGGCTGCGCACCGGACTCGCGAGGTTCGCAGGTGGGGCAAGCGTCACGGATACACAAGTCAAACTCGGCCGCGTCCTCCCGGGCTATGCTTCGGTGCTCCGACCCAGCCTGAATGTTCCGCTGAAGAATCTGCTCAGCTTCAAGTTGTCTGACATCGAAGACGTCCGCCAGCAAGATCGCTTCCGTCACTTTGCCGAATCCTGGGGACTCGTAGACTATTTCCTTTTGGCGGCAGACGGTAGACACAAGCCGGAATTGGTCCGCTACATTCAATTGTTGCAGGATGGCCGGACGGCGGAACAGGCGGTCGAGGAGGCGTTCGGTGATATCAAGGCGCTAGAGAAGAGCGTGGTCCAGTATTTCAATAGCCGAGGCGCATTTCCATTCTGGGAGTTCAACGTCCCAGCGGCGGCCATCCAATCTACGCTCCAGGTTCGGAAGCTGGACAGCAAGGAAGCCAGTCTCGCGGAAGCAAACGTCATGGTCCGCTTCGGGAATCGACGGGGAGCCAGGGAGCTTCTGCACAACGTCCTTCAACAGGATCCAAACTCGGCGGCCGCGAGAGAAACACTTGGGCTTTGCGCCCTCGCCGACGCCAATTTTGAAGAAGCCTTTTCAGAATTTGCTGCGGCGCTCCAAATAGACCCCGCCCTCATCGAGGCGCTCTTCTATCATGCGATGATCGCCAGGCACAATCAGCCGAAAGGGAAGCCAAATGAAGTCACTGAGCGCGAACTCCGTCAGGTCGTTGCCGAGGCGCCGACCTTCGCCCCGGGCTTGATCGCGCTGGCGCGATTCCTTGCCGCGGAGTACGGTCCTTCTGATGAAGCGCTGATGATGGCGCGCAGAGCGGCGGGAGCCGAACCCTACTTGGCCGGCTACCACCTTACCTACGGATATCTTCAACTCGACGCCGGGCGTTTTCAGCAAGCCCAACAAGTCGCACGGCACGTCATGCGGATCGCGCCGGAGGGTCAGGAACTGGATGACGCCCAGATCCTCCTGGATAAGGCCGTTTCCTGCGAAAAAAATGGTTCTTGTGAAACCGGGCGTCCTCAACCCGCGTCGTTGCCCGAGGCAACTCAAGCACAAGCCCCGGCGAAGCCGGCGGAAGGGAATTCCATTCTCCGCGGAGTCATCGAAAGCACTTCGTGCACCGCGAACAGCAAATCCTTCATCCTTGTATCCCAAGAAGCAAAGATCCAATTTGACGCGTCCGGAATTTTCGTCTTGGATCTTCCCCGCACAATGTGGATTCCCCGGGAATTGTTCATTCCCTGCAAGCATTTTGTCGGCCAGACGGTCGACGTGAGGTATAACCGTCCATTAAGTCTCGGAGGTCCCATCCGCCCCAGCGTTGTCACTCTGCGCGAAAGCTATGCTTGGCGGTAGCTACGGCTTTCTTCCTATGTGTCCTCAATCATTGCCGCCCACAGACTTTGAATTTGGGTAGACACGCCGCCCTTTTCGCTGTCAAATTATGGGCGGGAAAATGAGCCAGCCCTCTGGGGGATATAGGCGATGAAACAAGCCTTTGCCATTTTGGGAATGGTGTTCATTTTTGTTTCCGGCGCTGCGGCGCAGGAGCACCCCGCGGAGGCGCGGCTGCTGACCACTACTTATTTCACGCTCACGCCGACTAGCGATGCACCGTCCTCGAAGCTGCCACTGGCCATCGCTCCCGGCACCTCATCGCTTTCTTCGGGCGCGCCTGCAACGCCTGCGCCCGGCACATTTGCGTTCGCTGCGAATGTGCCGACGGCGGCGGCTCCGGCGGACCCACCGCAATATGTTCAGCGCGTACGTCCGGAATACAGATGGCAAGCATATTTTGGGGACCAAATTTTACCGCTTCTACGACGTCCCGGGGCCGCACCAGAACCCTACCGGCTTCAATAATTCGTTGTTGTATGAATGCAATAAGTGGGTAGGCCTGCACGGCGAATTCGCCCCCCCCAG
>JBGPZR010000289.1:0-3730 GCA_041493845.1 Terriglobia bacterium
CTTGATGGGACCGCTCGTGGTCATCCCGATCAGAAAATTCAGCATTGTCGGCAACACGATGAAATATCCGAAAGCGATCCCGCAGAGAAACAGAAACATCGAGGGGATGATGAAGCCCGCCACGCCGCGGCGTTCGTGCTTGTACAGTCCGGGCGCCACAAACTGCCAGATCTGATACAGCACCCAGGGCATCGCCAGCACGATCCCCAGGTACAACCCCAGCGTGATCACCAGGCTGATGTAGCCTGCGGGATTCGTGTAATACAGCTTGTCGTCCAGATGATTCGCGCGCAGGGCCGTCTGCATCGGCTTCACCACGAAGTCGATGAAATATTGCGATACAGCCAGCCCCACCACCATGCCCGCGCCAACGCCGATAAGCGCACTGATCAGCCGCTTCCGCAAATCCACGAGGTGTTCGAAAAAAGACATGCGCGCGCCGGGCTCTTCCTCCGGGCGCACGGGCGAGATGGGATCAGGCTGGGCGGGTGCCGCCATCGCTCACAGACTCAGGTTTCGGCTCGTGCGGATCGGACTGCGTTTCTTCCGGCTCGACGTGCTCCGGCGAAGCGGCGGCGGATGCGTTGGGAGGACTCGCCGGCACGGTTCCGGCCGCGGGCATGGCAGGGACAGGCAATGCCGGCGCCGTAGAAGTAGACGGACCACCAATGCGGCGGTGGTCCGCTTCACGTTCGAGATCTTGCATATGCCCCTCAAACGTATTCCGAAGGTCGCCGGTAGCCCGCCGGAATTCAGCCATCATCTTTCCCAGGTTCCGCGCAAGCTCCGGCAGCTTTTCGGGGCCGAATACCACCAGCGCCACAACGAAGATGATGATCAGGTGAGGAATGCTCAGCATTCCGGCGTCTCCCGTGCCGTTTTTGCATCATAGAAGAGGGGCACAGGCCTGTCAAACGGCCGAAACGAGTATGCTATACTTCATATTTCGAGGGGCAAAGCGAGGGCGCATGGAATCTTCGGAATCTTCGAATTCATCGGGACGCGGGGTAGTCGTGTTGGCCGCGGTGCTCGCAATATCCGCCGTCCTTGGAGGCCATTTTGGCCCTTCGGCACGTGCGGCGGCAGCCGGGATCAACGACCAGCGCGACTCGGTGAAGAGTTTCACTCACGTCCTGGCCATCGTCGAGCGCAATTACGCCGACCCGGTGGACCTCGACAAGGCTATTTACGACGGCGCCATCCCCGGAATGCTGCGCGTCCTCGACCCTCACTCGAATTTCTTCGACCCTCGCCAATACGCGCTCTTCCGAGAAGAACAGCAGGGAAAATATTACGGCGTGGGCATGACAGTGCAGCCGCGCGAAAACCAGACTATCGTGCTGTCCCCCTTTGTCGGCTCGCCCGCGTATAAGGCCGGCATCCGTCCCGGCGACATCATCCTCAAGGTGAACGACAAGTCCTGCGAGGGCCTCACCACCACCGAAGTAGCGGACATGCTCAAGGGCCCCAAGGGCACCACGGTCCACATCTCGCTCGGCCGCGAAGGCTGGGAGAAGCCAATCGAAGTAGCCGTCGTCCGCGATGAAATTCCGCGTCCCGGCGTCGAATTTTTCACCATGTTGAAGCCCGGCGTCGGCTACGTTCGCGTCTCCACTTTCAATGAAACCACGGACAGCGATCTTTCTGAAGCGCTCAAACAGCTCGAAGTCGGAAAGCTGGATGGCCTGATCATTGACCTGCGCAACAACGGCGGCGGCCTGCTGAATCAGGCCGTGGGCATGTCGGACATGCTGCTCGACAAGGGCGAGATTGTGGTCTCGCATCGCGGGCGCTCGTCCCCGGAGCGGCCCTACTACGTGCTGCATGGCAATCAGGGCGTGCAGGTTCCCCTGGTCGTGCTGATCAACGGGCAGAGCGCTTCCGCGTCCGAAATTGTGGCCGGCGCGATCCAGGACCACGACCGCGGCTTAATCGTCGGCGACACCAGTTTCGGCAAGGGCCTCGTGCAAACGCAATTCCCGCTGAGCGAGGATACCGCGCTGCTGCTTACCACCGCGCGGTACTACACTCCCAGTGGCCGCCTGATCCAGCGCGATTACAAGAATATCTCTCTCTATGATTATCACTACAATCCCAAGCCTCCGCGAGCCCCGGAAGTGAAGCTCACCGACAGCGGCCGCCAGGTATTCGGCCAGGGCGGAATCTCTCCCGATGACACTATCGCCGCGCCGAAATTGAATGATTTCCAGCAACTGCTCGTGCGCCGGAATGTTTTCTATCCTCTTCCGCAGGGCGTCGGCGATTTCACGCGCTTCTATCTCGGCGAAAAGCCGGAGATTACCAAGGATTTCGCCGTAGATGACGGCGTGCTCGACCAGTTCCGCAAGTACCTCGGCCAGCAGCACATCAAGTACACCGAGCCAGAAATTCAGGAGAACCTCACCTGGCTGAAGTGGAAGATAAAGCGTGAAGTGTTCACCAGCGTCTTCGGTTTGAATGATGGCTTCAAAGTCGAACTCCAGGAAGACGCGCAGGTCCAGAAGGCCATCGAACTGATCCCGCAGGCCAGGGCGCTCTATCAAAACGCGCGAAAGATCGTGGCCGAGCGCCAGGGAAGCCCCGGGACCCGCCCGTAAGGCGGCCGAAAATCAATTGACGGGGCGGCTGTTTCAGCTACCCCTTCTGCAGCTGGGCGCTCCAGGACCCAGCTCGCAAGCTGCACCACTCCTGACCCGCCGGCCATCGCCGAACCACCTCTAATCCCGTGCGACCAAACCCTAACTATTGCAATCCAAGGCACGCCCCGCGGAATCCCCTTCGACCGACTCTCCCGAAAATCGTACTCTAGATGGCAGCAGGAGCCTGAAGTCCGCCAGCGCCATGGAACGCTCCAATCTCCTCTCGCCAGCGCTCAAAAGCGCCTTGGGACGATTGCCCACAACCTCGTGGGCAATCCTGGGAGCTTGGGTAATCCTCCTCGGCAGCTATTCCATTGTCTCCCTTACTATTACCAAAGGCCCGGGGCTGACTGCCTTCGGAGACGTCAGCCAGTGCCTTGCAGCGCTCTTTGCCTGCGTTGGCCTGCTGAGCAACTCGTTCTCCTCAGAGAAGCGCACCAAGGCCTTCTGGCTGCTCCTGGGGCTCGGCTGCGCCGCATGGCTGGTCGGCCAGATGGTTTGGACCTACTTCGAAGTGGTGCGCCGCCAGACCGTCCCCAATCCCTTCCTGGGCGATGTGATCCTGTTTCTTCATCCCGTGCCGATGATGTGGGCGCTGGCGCTGCGCCCCCACGACCGGCGTGATGACGTGAATTTTCACATTGGCTATCTTGATTTCTCGCTGATCCTGGTCTGGTGGGTCTATCTCTACCTCTTCGTCGTAATCCCCTGGCAATACATCACCCCTGATGTCTTGAACTATGGGCTCAGCTACGACCATCTGGCTGCGGTCGAAAATGCCGTGCTTACCATCGGCTTTGCCGTCCTTCTGGGGCGGGCTAGGGGCGCCTGGCGTGAAGTGTATGCCCACCTTTTCAGCGCTTCCCTGCTGTACGCAGCCGGCTCCTACATCGTCAACCGCGCCATCGATTCGCAGGACTACTACACTGGAAGCCCCTATGACTTGCCGCTGATCGCATCTTTCCTGTGGTTCGGCACGGCCGGACTGACGGCCTATCGGTTGAAGCCGGTCCGCGAGACGGTTCCGGCGCCGCCCGAGGGCACGAATCGCTGGCCGGCGCGAGTGGCCATGGCGGCTATTATCTCCATTC
>JBGPZR010000338.1:0-3218 GCA_041493845.1 Terriglobia bacterium
ACTGCCGCTCGAATGCGCCGAGTTCAGCGCGCAGGTTGGCGGAACGCAGTTCGCGTTCGGCTAGCTCGGTTTCGAGCGCCGCCTGCTCTTCGCGCTTGCGGACGAGTTCCTGGTCCTCTGGTTTGAGGGGTGGCTTGACGGGCTGGTCGTCCGTCGCTTTCAGCGCCATGCGGTTCGCCTCTGAGAATTCGCCCGCTCGAATCCGAGCTGTGGCGGACGGGTCGGGCGGCCGTGTGGTTCCCAAGGGCCACCCTGCAATAGAATCGCTGCCTTAATTCTAAGACGCCGGGCGGTGGGCTGGCCCATTTCCGGCGGGCTGGTTTCCAGAATCTGAAATACGGCGAGCAGCGACAGCGCCCTTGGAATCTGGGAGCAGGACGCTGAAGGACACAACCGGCCTGCCAATTTGGTTGTGGCGCGCCAGGCCGCCAGCGCAATGCAAACCTTTGCAAGGGCGGCGCGTCTCACTACAATTGAGCCGGGCGAGTGACGAATAGGAGGGAATGGAACACATGAAGGAAACACCGCAGCAGTACAGCGCGCGCATTCTGGGTTTCACGGAAGGGAAGCAACCGATGAAAGTGCAGGCTGCCACCGCAAAGAAACTTGCGAGCTTGATCAAAGGAGTGCCAACGGCGAAATTGCGCAAGCGCCCGGCGCCAGAGAAATGGTCCGTCGCGGAGATTCTGGCACACCTCGCCGATACAGAGATTGCCGGCGGTTGGAGGATGCGCCTGATCCTGGGAGCGCCGGGCACGCCGGTCGCTGCTTTCGACCAGGATTCCTGGGTGACCGCGGGCCACTATGAAAAGCGCGACCCGCGCAAGGCGGTCGAGCAGTTCCGTGTGCTGCGCGATGCCAACCTGGCGCTGCTGAAGTCACTCAAGCCCGAACAGTGGAAACATTTCGGCATTCACTCCGAGCGCGGGGAAGAATCCATCGAGCGCATCGCCAAGATGTTTGCCGGCCATGATCTGAATCATATTCAGCAGATCGAACGCATACTCGCGCCGAAGAAATCCTAGCGGCTCGCACGGTTCGCGGATCTGTAAGGGCCCTGCTCTCTGTCCCCCCTGCTTGGGGGATCCTAATGCGCCGCAGACTGCTGCTCAAATTAAAGCGTAAAAGAGAACCGGGCACAACCATTTCGGATTGTGCCCGGCGAAATCGGCGATACGGCAACGGAAACTTAGTCTGCAGCGGGTGGCGCTGATTCCGGCATTTGCAGCTTGGCTTTGGCCAGCGCGCGGACGATGTTTACTTCCACCGCCTGCTCTGAAGTGTTGCGCACCGTGGCCAGTTCGCTGACGAGAAGAAATTTCGCGCGCTCGAGCATCTTCTTCTCGCGGAATGATAGCGGTTTGGTGCGGCTGAGGGCGACGAGGCCCTTGAGGACCGCGGCGACTTCCATCAGCGAGCCTGTCCGCATGCGGTCCGAATTTTCCTTGAAACGATGCTTCCAATCATGGTGGGAAGCGGAGCGGCCTTTCTCGAGGTAAGAGAGAACGGCGCCGGCTTGCGTGGCGCGGATGATGGCGCGCAAGCCAACGCTTTCAATGTTGGACTGCGGCACCATAACTTTCAGGCCACTGGAAACAATCTTGAGCATGTAGAAACGTTCGGATTTTCCGTTGACGTAACCGAAGCTGATCTGTTCGATGACCCCTACTCCGTGGTTCGGATACACTACTTTCTCGCCTAGTTTAAATTCCATTTCCATGTGTGGAATTCCCCTCCCCGAAGAGCATGTTTCAATATTAGGCACATGTCATCGCCGCGTCAAGGTATTCTCATCAAAATTCAGGAGTTTAGGGGGCTCTCGAAACGTACGTTTCTCCGCAGAGTGGCCCCGCAATTGCCCTATAATCGCTTCCGTGTTAATTCTGGCCTTGGACACTTCTTCGCCTGCCGGCAGCCTGGCAATCCTGCGCGATGAAAAAGTCATCGGCGTTGTCTCCACCTGGGCGGAAGAAACATATTCTGCGCGCATGTTTCGCCACCTGGAATTTCTTCTGCGCGAACTCTCGCTCGATTTGAAACAATTCGATCTCTTCGCTGTCGCCGCAGGGCCCGGCTCGTTCACCGGCCTCCGTGTGGGACTGACGGCTGCAAAAGGGTGGGCGGAGGTTTACAAAAAGCCTGCTGCGGGTGTGAGCGGCCTGGAAGCCATCGCCGCGCAAGCGCATTCCACCGCGCCGCTACTGATTCCCATACTTGACGCGCGCCGCGGGCAAATTTATTTCGGTTTTTACCGGCGGAGCAAAGGTGTACTAGCGCTCGAAGGCGAGGAATGCGTGATGACGCCCGGCGAATTCCTGGAAACGTTGCAGACCAGGGCGGCTGATTCCGAATTCACGATCGTGACGGCAGAGCCGGAAATTATTTCCAAGCAAATGTCTCAAATTGAGAAGCGTGTGCCGTCCGTCGAGCAGGTTTCATCGGTTCTCGCGCCGCTCATCGGCCAGCTTGGTTATCAGCGCGCGCAACGCGGCCAGCTCTCCGATGCGCTCTCGCTCGATGCCAATTATGTCCGCCGCACGGACGCTGAACTTCACTGGAAGGTTCCGTGAAAGCGCCGCAGGTCCGCCTGTTCACACCAGCGGACGTGGAAGCCGTCGTGGCAATACAAAATGCGTGTCCGGAAATCGCGCAATGGACGATGTGGGATTACGATCGCGTGGCTCGCGGAGAGATGGCAGGCTGGGTGGCAGAAGAGGAAGGCAAGGTAGCCGGATTCCTGGTGGCGCGACGCGTGGCCGCCGATCTTGAAATCCTGAATTTTGCCGTGCGGCCAGACGGCCGGCGCCGCGGCATTGGCGCAGCGCTCCTGCGCGCAGCCCTGGATTGGGGCAAGTCGTTCCACGCCGAGAAAGCCATGCTCGAAGTGCGCGCTTCTAATCTCGCGGCTCTGCGCTTCTACGAACGCTTCAGTTTTCAAGTCGCAGGCCGCCGCCCGCGCTATTACACCGCGCCTATCGAGGATGCCTTGCTGCTCACCGCGCCTGTGGATTGAGACGCGCTGAAAGGCGCGTAGAAACCTACGACTCGCCCGAGGAGGAAGTGATGCTCGAAAAGGAAAGCCTGGAGCTCCTCGGCAACGCACTCGAAACTCTGGAGCAAGGCTTTGCCGCTCTCCCGGCTCTTTCTGCGCCTCCCACGGACAAGGAGCGGCTCGCCAAGGTGATGAACGAAGTCGCCATTCGGCTGCAAGACAACTA
>JBGPZR010000290.1:0-3730 GCA_041493845.1 Terriglobia bacterium
GGCAATTCGTGCAGGCCCCCGCATCCACATCCGCGGGCTGGAGGAAAAAATCTGCAGAGCATTGGCACCCAGGCCATGCGCGATTTCAAGCGAGCCAGAGATGTCTCCGGCAATGGAAGTGTGAATTCCGACACGAATGCTGCCATCTTTCCAGGCTGGAATTTCAGGGGCGGGAAGCGGTTCCGGGCGGTATTCGTCGGCGGCGTCGAAAGCTAGGCTAATGCCGTGTTGTTCTTCCGCCATTCCCTCAGGGTATCCGGCAAGCGCGCCGCAGATCGCGAGCAAGCCCAATGGAGGCTTCCGCAGCGGCTGCTTAAACGATGATTGTAGCGGAAATGCGCGGTGTGTGCAAACGGCAGAAAAAAACTGGTAGCGGGCCAGTTTCCAATTAACACGTTTATCAGGCGTTAGCCTTACTTGAGGCGTTCCGGCTCCAGGTGGGTGCACCTCCGACTAGGCAGCTATAGACCTGGCCGTGAATCTGTACCAGCAGTGGCGAAAGAGCTCTTGTAGCACGGCCGAGGACTGCGGGCGGACCCACAGCCCTCGGTTTGAGCTCAGCCTTCGGCTTACTTGCCCATGGAATACGTGCCGGTGCATGCCCAGTCGGCACTGCCG
The DNA here is from genome assembly GCA_041493845.1 of Terriglobia bacterium. Taxonomy (GTDB): domain Bacteria; phylum Acidobacteriota; class Terriglobia; order Acidiferrales; family UBA7541; genus Palsa-295. Next base: position 619 of record JBGPZR010000290.1, read on the forward strand.
TCTGCATTGCGTGTTCCTGCGCAGGTGCCGGAGCCCTTGATGCCCTTGTGCTTTCCGGTACCCCCTGAAATCTTCCATTTGTTGGTGATAGGTTTCGTGATGTCGTTCGGGCCTGATCCTTCATACGTGTAGAAAACTTTGTCTCCGTTGTCCATTGCCACGTTGTAGCGGCCATGCCAGTTGGTAGTTTCTTTCCAGGCTTCGTTGAATTCCGTATAGGCGCCGGTTTTTTCCGCAAAGCCTTTGTCGCTTGCGGTGGCGTTGCAGGTTCCCTGGCGGATTACGTAGCTGTGATCCGCTACGTCCCCCACGTCGTATTTGTGTTCGGCCGTTGATTTCGGGCAATGCCACTTGGTATCAACTTTGTTCTGGGCCATTGCTGCGGATGCAGCCACAAGTAAAGAGAATGCAACGAGCATGAGCTTGCGCATCTTTTTCTCCTTCGTGATTTGGGGTGGGGAATGCTGGGGGACTATAGAACACTCACCCAATCCTGGCAAGCGCCGGCAGGCGGTGGGAGAGCCTACTCACATCGTATCCCCCTAGCGAACTTGAAATGCGTTAGCGAGAAGCGGCGGTGGCTCTACCACTGACGGGGATAAGGCAACGTTTCGCGGCACACGATTTGACCGCTCTCCTTCACAGCGACCACTATCACCAGGTACTCGCCTGCGGCGGACTTATGAGAGAGCGATGGAGGGCGCTCGATGGAAAAATGGGCCGTCCCGCCTGCCTTATTGAGGGTGGTCTCCTGATAAGCAAGACCAGGAATCTGCTCCTTATTCGCATCGAGCGGAAACCCGCGCAAAGCGACAGTCCCCAGCTTGTATGTGCCCCGGTAGTTGTATGGCACGGAGACGATCAGCCTGCTCCCTTCATTCTTGAATCTCGGTGCGCCCAGAGAGCAGGGGCTTGTGCCTTCGGCGGGCAGTTTTACGGGCGCTGTGCTGCTTGCGACCGGTCCAGATTCTGGTGCTGGGGTGGCTGTCTGCAGCGCGGCAGCGGGTATCTTTGGAGCGGCTGAAGGCGCAGGAGCTGCGGCGCTGGACGGCGCGGGCGTCGTCAAATGGTACTTCACGTCAATTGTGGTGATCACCTCCACCGGCTTGTCGTCCACCCGCGTGGGTTCGTAGCGCCAGTCCCGGACCGCCTGCAGTGAACTCTCCATGAGAATTGGCGGGCCGGACAGATATTTGACTCTCTTCACGGTCCCGTCGCGGGCGATGAGGGCTTCCAGTGTAACGGTCCCTTCCACATGCGTGGCCCTGGCAATCGGAGGATATTCAGGCGTGACCACATGCAGCAGTTTCGTGCGCATCACGTCTTCGCTGACGCGCGTCGGCTTGGGCTCCACGGGAGTCTTGATTGGTGGTTTGGGGACAGCGCCGGCAGGGTTCTTCGCAGCATCTTTCGCGACGGGAGGCGCTGCAGCGGCCGGCTCGGACTTGGCTGTGGGCGCAGTTGTTGCGGGCCCACTGGCTGGCGCAGGCGGCGGAGCCTGAGTCGAATGGAATGGCATGTGGTGCGGGATCACTTTTGCCACGGTGAATATGATGGCCAGCAGGAGCGCTCCCGCGGCGGCGCCCTTGAGCACTCTGGCGTGTCTTCCCACTTCGGCGACTAGGAGCGCAGGAAATGATCTCGCAACTTCTTCGCACTTGCGCGCTACGCCAACGACTATGCTGGAGAATTCCCTCGCGATGGGAATGAGAGCCTCGGCCATCTGGTTCACTGCGCGCTTGCGCTTCGACTCTATTTCGCGAGGATGAACGATCGATGGTGATGCTGGAATGACCGGCTTGGCCACCTGCGTTTGAGGCGGCCGGTGCGTTGCGGCAGGAGGCGGGGTCGCAATCGGCACGTCGATGGCAGGTGATTTCCTGCCGGCTTGTAATGCACCGTCAACGACCACGCTGGCAGGGGGCGGATTCCCCGCCAGTTGAGGGGGCAGAGCCGAGCCCCCTGCCGCAGCCGCACTGGCCATTTCGCCTGGCAGGATGGCCGGGGATGCACTCACCTCTTGCTTGATGATTGCCGGCTGCACCGGAGGTTGAGCCGCGGACTCGGGCCGCCGCTGCACATCGAAGATTTTTCCATCGTGCGCGCGCAGATAGAGCACGGGTGTTCCCCACTCGGGACTGTATCCCTGCGTGAAGATGGTCTTGCGCGATTCTGCCAACGCGGCGTCCACGGGATAGCCATCGGCCACCGCGGAATAAAATTCCTGGGCGAAGAGGATTGCCGCCTCATCGGTAATTTCAAATTGCATGGCGATGACAGCCGGAAGCCCCTGCTGCGTCAAGCTCTGCGCTGCCCCCGCGAAGGGATCGTTGCGCGAGGCGCGTGCGCCCTCGCAGGCGTTGAGCACGGCCAAACGCATGGGTTGATGGTCGTGTAGAAGAACGCCCAGGTCCTGTCCGCTCACTGCCCGTCCGCGTTTGTCCTGATCCTCGAAAATCAGGAAGCCATCCTGCTTGCCCGGGTCAAAGAAGGCATGCCCGATGAAATGAAAAATGTGGAAATCGCGCTGGCGCAGGCCGCGCTGCAGCTCGCCGAGCGTGGCTCCCTCCATTCGCTCGAGTTGAAGCAATCCCCGCGTAACGGGAACATTCAGCGCGCCGCTGAGTTTCGCCCATTCCTGCTCGACGGCCAGAGCGGGATAATTGCTGGGGCTCGAGATAACAACCAGTATGCGAAGCGGCGGCTCGACGGCGAGCGGCTGAATCCGCTCGGCCATTTCCAGATACCGCACGAGCGGGGTCTTATTAGAAAGAGTGAGAAACTGATTGTGCGCGGCGTTGTAGAGAAATTCCCATGGAATGTCGGCGAGTTCGGGCGCATCCGTCAGACGCAGGCGGACGCGCAGGCCCGATTGCGAGCGCGCAGCTTCATCCAGGCTGGTGCGCCAGCAGGCCAGCACCTCATCGCGAAACACGGCAGAAAACAGGCTGCCGCCGAATTTCTTGGCTGCTTCCACCTCCGGCACGTCTGCGCGGCGCACACCGCGACGCGGCCTCCCCATGCGCAAGAGGAAATTCTCGAGTTCCAGGTCGGAAAACGGCAGGGTGAATTCGGAAAAGGCCTGCCCTCCCGGTGAGGCCAGCACCTGGAC